>JAHDBO010000026.1 GCA_020630355.1 Saprospiraceae bacterium | reverse complement strand
GACCCCCTCGGTGTAAACGAGGTGCTCTGAACCAACTGAGCTAATCACCCGTAATTATTTCCTTTCGGAAACGGCTGCAAATATAGGACAGCTTTCTAAAAGAATCAAATTTTATTTAAAAAAGTTCCAATAAAATTATTTCAACTTGACCGCCGTCCCGTACGCCAGTATTTCTGAACAGCCTTGCATCACATTTGCCGTTGTAAATCGGACGTTGATAACCGCATCTGCCCCAAGGTATTCTGCATCTTGGATCATACGGTCGATTGCTACCTCCCTAGAGTCTGCCATGAGCTTGGTGTACTCATCAATCTCTCCCCCAACCAAATTTTTCAAACCTGCAAAAATATCTCTTCCAATATTTCTTGCCCTCACGGTACTCCCTCTAGCAATATCAAGAATTTCCGCAATCTCTTTCCCAGGTATAAAATCGGTATTGCTGATAAGTATTTTTGAACTTGACATATCTTTTTTCATTAATATAGACAAGATTGGAAATGTTGTCTCCTTTTTTCGACGAAATTCATTTTTCAAAAGAAAAAGCCTAAAGCCAGTGGCTACATTATTCCTCATTGTGCCATATAGCGCCATATTTTTCTACTAAGATGTTATCATAATAATCTGCTCTATCAAACAAATGCTGGAAGAGTTTCACTCCCGTTTCTACATTCAAATAACGGTCATAAACCAAGAGAGAGAGTACAACGTCCTGTTCTTTTACACTAAAAGTCAATCCTTCGATTTTATAATTCTCTTTTAATAGATATTGATAAAGATCTCCGATATTTTGTTTTGGCAGTTGGCACAAATAAGCATCTCCCACTATCAATCCTGATTTTTCATAATAAGAAATATCAATCTTGGCGCTGCCTTCCTCTATCTGCCAGCGGTTCATCCCTTTTCGGCACAAATGAACATCCTGGTTGATAGCCGTCAGCATTTCTTCGACCGTCTTTGCGATTCCCGACGGCTCGTATTCGTCCGCATCGGAAGGGAGTTCTATCCGAGCACCACAATGAGGGCAATAATGATTGTCTATATTGAACTCAAAGACTAGATTGGCACAAGAAGGACAACGGACACCAACAGCACCGTGTGAGACTTTATACTCTCGAATCGCATCCAGTAAGTAATTGACGGGAAGCGCAAACCCAACGCTATTGCCTTCCTTGACTATAAAAGTATTTACACCAACAATTCTCCCTGCCTCATCCACAAGTGGGCCACCACTATTACCAGGATTCAGTGCTGCATCGTGCATCACATAAGGCACGTCATTATCTGGCTGAAGCTGGTTAAGGTTCGACACGATACCCTGTGTGAAAGAATATTTAAAGCTATAAGGATGTCCTACAGCAATAACAGTATCTCCCTCGCTCATTTGCTCCATATCCTTCAACAAACTGACATCTGGAATATTCAGTTCTTCCGTAACTTCCAAAAAAGCCAAATCGTATCGAGGGTCTAAATAGATGACTTTCGTCAAACGTTTTTTAAAAGTATGCCCTTTAATCACTACTGATTTATTCCCCCGAACGACATGTTCGTTAGTCACAATCAATTGGTGTTCTTTCAGATAAAAGCCCGTTCCGACGCTGTAAGGGGTCGCAATCTGTATGATTACATCTTTATATAAAGAAATGATGTCTTTCATTTATATTGCTTTTACGAGGTCGAGTTCTTTAATCATCAAAAGGAAGGACTTTGCAAAAACAGCTAAGGAGCTATAATCCAATAGGCTGAAATTGGGCACACAATCTGGGTACTGTCTGGCATTAGAGCGTACAATATCATTTATCTCTCGCTTAATCGCACTTTTGTCAAAGGTTTTTTCGATAGGATTATAAAACTCAAAAGTAAAATCCAAATCTTTAAAATAGGCAGTCTCTGTGATTTCATAAAACAAATGTAGCAGTTCACGAGCGGGGCGGGGCGGGGCCCAGTTAAACATACAATAGCCCGCTATATATCCTGTAATACCCAGCGCTACTTTATCGTGGCCATTTTCTAAATACCAGTCTATATTTTTCAACTCCCCTTCAATAAAACCAGCTAGACGGTCTTGATTGATGGGCGTCGTGATACCAAATGTTGATTTGACATCGTACATTTCCTTAAAAAAATCAGCCTTATCTCGTTCCAGTAGTTTTTGAAATTCTTTCCGAATCTCTATATTCCGCTGAAAGGTACTTTTGTTATCTTTTGCGAAGTACATCCGATGGATGCGCTCCAGAGCTTCCATCATAAAGCCTTCCGGACGAGTCAGGTAATCCAATTTATAACTTAGATGCAAAAACAAATAAGCGATTCCCCCTGGGTATTGCTGTGCATCTAGCCGATTGCTGTCGATATAATCAAAACAGGCCTTGATTTCTTTTTGGATGAATTGATACTTGACTTCTTTCTCTGCTGTTGGAATCTCTTCGAGCGGTTCTGAGCCTAGCTCATGCAGCATATCAAACTCATCTATCAATAAATCATCTTGTTTATCTGCATTGGTGGCCAGTTCTTTGAGTGCGTAATATAGTTTGAAAGGAGAACCATCTAAGGTATAGGTATCAAAGATAATAGATATATTGTTTTCATTATCAAGAGCGAAACGGCTGTACTTCAGCCCAAAATTACGTTCCATTAAGCGTCGCATAAAGCCAACATTGGTATGGTCATAGTGCGCCACCTTTGATTCTGCCTTAACTTTTACAGCATCGGCTATACCTATAACTACTTTAGAACCTTGATATATCTTGAATTGGATTTGCCCTTCGGACACTTCGTATTCCACATTCCCTTCATGTTCATCTTTCAAGTAGGCAAAAAAACACTGATATGATTTCAAATAATCTTCTTCCTCAAAAGCGTCTAGAGCGGTGTCCCAATAGTCATATTGGTCATCAGATTTATAAGAATCACTATATCGACCAAAACGGATGTCCGGTTGAGGTTCTTTTTTTGTAGTTATGCCAAATAAACGATCAAATAGACCCATTACTCTCTTCTAGAACTTTTAGAATTTCGATAAACATGAATTTATAGTTTTTGCCTGAAAAACAAGGCTTATTATCTCTTTTCTTTCTTGTGCTCCTAGTAAAATCAACCTTCAACGGCAATTATAAAACAAGTAGAAACTCCAAACCCTAGTATTTGAAGGCACTATGCCGTTTATCACCCAATAATGGTCGTTCATCTCAAATTTAAAAAATCAACAGATTTCAAGCTGTTGTTGAACTACCCGTTTTTGCGGTTTGGCGATAATCAAAGGCTTCCAAGCTCCCCACCTATAACTTTGAAATACAATCAATCACAATCACCCAAAGCGATTCAAAAATTCAAAGTTATGAAACCCTCAATTATTACTTTCGCCCTATACTTGGTTTCTATTTTGGCCCTTTCTGCACAGTGCCCTGTTGACCTTATGACAGAATTCTACTGGGAACAATCTAACGGAGATGGAGCAACATGGGATAGTAATGATGTTTCTAAGAGCTACAATTTTGGGCCTGTTGACGTAAATGTCAAATTGATTGATGAACACAACCAAAATATTGATGCAGATAATGCTGGTACTTCTTTAAATGTGCTTACAAAAACAATGGGTAGCTATGGTGAAAACTACTTGACTTTAGGTATGACTTCAGAAAATAGCGAACAAGAAGTTGCTTTTGAGTTCAACTTTTCAGAACCAGTTTTTTTAAACAATTTTGAAATCTCAGATATTGATTTTGTAGGATACGCTTACTACAACACAAATAGAGCGAACCAATCTTACCAAGATGAAGTGCATGTTATCGCCAGCTTGGATGGTATTGAAGTGCCTATTTCTATCCGTCCTGCTACTGACATAGATTCAAAGGTTACAATAGACGCAACCGCCCAAAGTGTCGTTGCCACTTACGGAAGTAAAGAAAACGGCAATATCGCAGCAGACGATGACAAAGGAAAAGTATTCCTAACGGGTGCAACAGCTATTGATTACTTCAAAGTCATCTACTCAAACGGCCCGAATGACGCTCAAAGCGAGCAGCAAGCAGGTGCTGGAAATGGAAAAAGCGATGACCACGCTATCAGATTAGGTACTTTCTATCACTGCTCTCAAAAAGAAGCATTGCCTGTAGAGTTTGGTTACTTTGAAGGTGCTTGCGAGGAAGATAGAGTAGAATTGGAATGGCTTACTTTTTCAGAAATCAACAACGATTACTTCATCATAGAAAGAAGTATTGATGGTAGCAATTTTCAAGTAATTGGACAAGTAGATGGAAATGGCAATAGCAGTAATTTAAATGAATATTTCTTCACAGACGATAATCCTAAAGCAAATCTAATCTACTACAGATTGAAGCAGGTAGATTTTGATGGTACAACAGATTATTCCAAAGTTTTAGTCATTGAAAATTGTTATACTCCTCCCACTTCCATCAATGTTTATCCGAATCCAACAGTAGATAGAATTAATATAGAGACGTCTTACCAAGAAGAATCTGTTGATGTTAATATTGTGAACCTTACCGGTCAAATTGTACTACAAAATCAAATCGCAAAAGGCGAGAATATCAAGCAAATCGAGGTAAGCGCTCTACCTGCTGGAACGTATATTGTTCTTGTAGGGGGCGATAACCCACAAAGTAAAAAATTCATCAAGCAAGGTGCAAGCAAATAAGAGCAAATGTAATTTTGAATCGTGATTGATATTTTTCTTGGAACAGTCGGGCGACTGTTCCTTTTTTTGTTGATGCATAAATTATATTTTTACAAAAAAAGACCTTGTCTAAAAACCTACAAGCGCATCTTGCTTTATTTGCTGTTGCCCTCATATATGGTTCCAACTACTCCATTGCCAAAGAAGTAATGCCGACCTATGTAGAACCTTCAGGGCTCATTCTTTTGAGAGGTGGTTCAGGAGTCCTCCTTTTCTGGCTTTTACACGCTCTTTTTGTCCGTGAAAAGGTAGATAAAAAGGATTACAAAATGCTTTTCTTCTGTTCCATTTTTGGAGTTACAGTCAACCAAATGTGTTTTTTCATAGGACTCAATTGGACGAGCCCCATCAATGCTTCATTGATTATGATTCTGGTGCCCATGCTGGTACTCATTGCCTCCGCCTTCATTCTCGGTGAGCGGATGACATTCCAAAAAATATCAGGTATTTTGATTGGTTGTATCGGAGCAGGTATTTTGATTGCCTATGGGCAAAATATACAGTTCTCTTCCAATGGGTTAATCGGGGATTTATTCATCCTTATCAATGCCACCTCTTATGCGATATACTTGGTGATTGTAAAGCCATTAATGGAAAAGTACCATCCTTTGACTGTTGTCAAATGGCTATTCACCTTCGGCGTCATCGCAATGGTTCCCTTCGGCTGGAACGACCTGACAAGCGTTGAATGGAGCAGCATACCCCTAGAAATCTGGGTCGCTATTGCTTTTATCATTATCTGTGTCACTGTGATGACCTTCCTTTTCAATGGTTTTGCGCTAGGTATCGTCAATCCATCCATAGTGAGCATATACATCTACTTACAGCCTTTGGTAGCGGCGATTATAGCTTTATCACTAGGGAAAGACGAATTGAGTCAAGAGAAAATATTGGCAGGCATATTAATATTTTTTGGGGTTTTTATGGTAAGCAGGCCTTCTGTCAAAAAACCTACATAAATTTCTTTTTTAGAGCTTTCAATTTACGGCTCTTCTCTAGTATGTGGTCGATGAAGTCAACATTATCAACACAGACAATGCTCCAACAACTAACCAAAACCTAACGTCCTTATAAAATACAGTACTTTCTTGTGTAACCACGACTTTCATTTTTCATCAAATCATAGAGGTACATCCTTTAAGACGGATGCCTTAAAGAAAATTCCAGTATGATTTACTGGTACAATAATCAATTTATAACTGGGGAGTACTAAATGTAATTGTTTAAGGTAAAAACATGATTTGTTTTAATCCCTGTTTGATGGGTATATTCCAAAAAGGATGCCAAATCAAGAAAGGGTTGGCCTTCCAGTACACATCTTGTGACAATAAAAATTCGAGCAGTTATAGATTCTTCAATATATGTCGATTGATATTCTTGACCAATCTTGGCCCAGAATAAACCAAGCCCGAATAAACCTGCACCAAGGAAGCTCCTGCTTTCAACTTTTCAGTGGCATCCTCTGCCTTAACAATACCGCCAACTCCGATAATCGGGAGCTTCCCTGCTGTTTTTGTAGAAATGTATTTAATTATTTCTGTAGAGCGATTTCCCAAAGGTGCACCACTAAGACCACCTGCACCGATAGCATCAATTTGATGTGACGGTGAAATTAATGGTTTTCGTTCTATCGTCGTATTTGTAGCAATAATTCCACTCAAGCCAGTTTCCTCTACAATTTCCAAGATGTCATCCAATTGATGTTCGTTCAAGTCTGGCGCAATTTTTAAAAGCACAGGCTTAGGAGCAGTTTTCGCTTGATTCAGTGCTTGCACTGTTGTAAGTATCTCGGTCAAAGGGCCTCGCTCTTGCAATTCTCGCAGACCAGGCGTATTGGGAGAGCTTACATTGACCACAAAATAATCTACATAAGGGTATAAAGCTTCAAAGCAGATTTTATAATCTTCTACCGCTTGCTCATTTGGGGTCACTTTATTTTTTCCAATATTGCCTCCGATGATAAAATTTGTCCTAGGAGTATTTTTCAAACGCTTTACCAATGCTTCGACACCTTCGTTATTGAAGCCCATCCGATTGATTAAAGCCTTATCTTCGGGTAGGCGGAATAATCTTGGTTGTGGATTGCCGATTTGCCCTTTGGGAGTAACCGTACCAATTTCCACAAAACCAAACCCCAAAGCACCCATCGCTTCGAAATATTTTCCATCTTTGTCAAAACCCGCAGCCAATCCTACTGGGTTGGGAAATTTCAGTCCAAAGACTTCTCTTTCAAGCCTGGGATGCTTGACCTCGTAGGCTTTTCTAAACAAAAAACCTATCAGAGGAATCGCTAGGACAATCTTCAATAATCGGACAGTAAGAGCATGTGCACGTTCTGGAGCGAATCGAAACAATAAAGGTTTGAGGAAAAACTTATACACGGCAATGGTTTTTGCCTGCAAATATAATCCTCTTTGGAATTTCGCCTAGTGTCCCTGCATCAAATAAAGCGTATCATCAATCTCAATGGCACTAATCGTGCGCTCAGTGGTCAAATAGATATAGATTTCCTTGATTTTGGATTTTTCTAATTGCAAAATGATTTGGTAGCGGTCATCGTTACCGCCAGCCGCCTCGTCTTCTAATTCTTTTACGTTTTTGATACGATAAGAGCTAGTAATCTCATCCATATCAGTCCCGTCTTCTGTTGGGATTAGTATTCTCGTTTTTAAAAAATACTCCTTAATCACTTTTATCTTCTTGTTCTCTTCTGCCAGTTCTTCTATCGCCGCTTTTGATAGCGTACTCAAATCAATTTCGGGTTCTTCCTCCTCCATCTCCTCTCCTTCTTTTGCTTTCTTTTTTTTCTTCTTTTTACGCTTGTCTTCAACCCTCCAATTCTCTACAAACGAAATCTCCATACTATCCCTTATCTGCAATCGACGCTGAAAATCCGTCTCTTCAAATAACGGCCAGACCGATTTTCCCCAGATATTCCCCAGCCCCTCTTCCATTTTCTGCTCCCAACGATTTGTAAAGTGGGCATCTTCTGTTTTCTTTTTTGCCCCCTGCATCTCAGGTAAGAAAAAGATGATTTCTTTAGATTTATTGTCTTTTTTGAAGATAAGTGCTTCCGCATGATTGCCCTTTCTCAGAACAATTTTTAGATGCCCCTGTACCATCGGGTTTGACACGTCCAACAAAGAGAGCTTAAACCCGTAGCCAGTCGGGTCAATATTATTGATATTATAGGTCCCTTTCAGCCCCTCTCCATCTACAAAGAGATTATTGGTCGTGATACCGAATGAATAGCTATCCGCTTCGATTGCTTCCTCTCTCCCACCGCTTCGTTCCATCGCACTAGGCTTGAAGTCATAGCCCACTACATCTTCTGGTTCAAAGAAACGCTTATCTTGGATATAACTGTAATCTCCTTCTTGTGCATTTGCCGCCAAGGCAAAAACAATTATTAATAGTGTCAATATTTTATTCATGAAATTTGAGTTTGAAAACACAACGGAATGAAATGGTTTTGAGGGAGTATTTCTTTTAGTGTGTTGTTGTGTCCTCAATGTATAGAAATATTAGCATTCATGCCAATATCAAAATAGTATTTGCGCAGTCATTTCCCTTTTTTTAATATAATTTTAAGAATCAACGCAGCAAAGTAACATCCCCGCTCTCCGTCAGCACTGCTCCATCCAGAAATCGGATTTTGACCACATATAAGTAGACACCTTCTGGTAGAAATTGGCCTTCAAGTGTCCCATCCCATCCCTGAACAATATCGTTTGGCAAGAAATTGCGCCGCTCAAACACCAAGCCGCCCCAGCGATTGAATACTTGAAAAGACACTACTGATTCAACATTGGGAACAGCCCCTTGTACTAGAAAAACATCATTGGTACCATCTCCATTTGGGGTAAATATATTGGGCATAAAAGCTTTCCTAACCTTTTCTACTTTGACCCGAAGCGCATCCATTTCCACACAGGAAGAAGCAAGGGCTTTCGCCGAAAGGCTTAAAACACCTCCAAGCCTAGGAATATATTCTAATGAAAAGCAGCCTGTGTCACAAATGATAGAGTCGTTGTACGACCAGACCAAACCCTCTGCAGCTTCTGAAAAGAGAGGTTCAACCTGTATGCTCTGCCCCAGTTCCACGACTATATCTTCCCCCAGTTCCACTTCGAAAGCGGCAGGGTCTTCTAAAGAAATAATTGTATCCGCTTGGCAGCCAAACCTATCTTCCACCCTAAACGCATATTCTCCCTCGGCAAGCATTTCTACTAGAGGAAACTCAAAATCATTTCCATTGACCGTTAAAGTATAAGGTGTGTTTCCATTACTAATATTTTGAATCAAAATACTTCCATCTTCATTTCCCACGCAAGTGGGATTCTCAATATCAAAACCAAGTGCAATACCTTCGTCTTCTACAACCGTCAATTCCAACTGCACGACGCTATCACAGCCCAAGGAAGAAGTCAAAGTATCTTGATAAACGCCCGTCGTTGTAATCAATTGACTGCCCAATTCATAAGTTAAGCCTTCGCATATTGTATCCCTTTCGGGAAATATCGTGGGTACGACTTCCACAATCTTTGTCTCGGAGACGACCCGACAAAAAGGGTTCAGGATATTTACACTACCGTTTGCCAAGAGAAAACGATAATAATATAATCCTTCAACGCTACCTGTATGAATAAATTCAAAACCCGTCTCTCCAGCTAAATCCTGCCAAGTCATGCCATCATCAAGGCTCTGCTGCCACTGTACGGTAGGGTCAGTAAATTGATTCCCATCGATTTCAGCTTCCAGAGTTGTACCGCCTGCCTCGGCACAGACACGAAGCGGTTCATTAGGCACAATAGACAAACCTGGCCCACAGGCACGAAAGGAGATATTGTCCAAGGCAATATCATTTCCATTGCCGCCAGGGGCATTGTTACGCAAAGCCAAAATAATAGAAGTTTGCCCAGGAGCAGTTGTGAAAGTTGTCCGATATGTGCCCCATTGTGCATTTTCGGGTATATTGCCCGTTTCATAAATCTCATTGCCATCTATCAAAAAGGAGACATTGGGTTTGATTTCATTCCGCCCTGGCAAGATTAAATTAATCACATCACAAGAAAATTCATAAAGGCTGTTTTCACAAAGACCATCTACTTGCTGCCTGTAAAACAAGCCTGGGGTAAAACTCGCATTGACCACCATCATATAGCCATTCGGGTCGGAGCTATTATCACGGGTATCTACCCATACACTTGCGAAAGAACCCCAAGGAGTGGTATTATTGGTGATGGTGTAAAAACCATCATTCGGCGGTGGGCTAGTGGTGTAAATATATCCAGGTGCAATTTGAGGATTCGTCTGCAAAATATTACTTGCTCCGCTTCCAAAATCACCTTCTTCAAAGATATTTTCCCCTAGATTACCAGAACATTCCTGTCCTTCCATAGAGAAAATAGCGCATGACAAAACAATCAAAACCAATACGAATCTAAGCACCTCAAAGGATTTTTTAGTTAAGACACTACTACGGAGTTTCAGCTCAATAGCGTAAAAGGTCTATTGAAAATAAGTTATGTATTGGTATCGGCTAGTATAAAAATACTAAAATAGTAAGGCTAATTCAAATATTATTACATCAACTCCCCCAGCTCCATCCACCGCATCTCCTTTTCCTCAAGCTTATTCTGGATTTCTCCTATTTCGATAGATAATTGGGTGATATCATCTGCACTTAGGCTAGTGTCATTGAATTTTTCAGAGAGCTTCAATTTTTTCTCCTCCAATTTCATAATCTCTTTTTCAAGCCTATTCAACTCCTTGCGCTGCTCATAATCCAGTCCCGTTTTATCGGAGCGAACCTTTTTTTCTTTAGGCTGGCTTTCCCTTGCCATGCGCTGTGCTTCTAATTCTTCCTCTCGCTTCATCGCTCGGTATTCCGAGTAAGTCCCATTGTAATCTCGGATTTCACCATCCCCCTCTAAGATGAATAAATGGTCGACCAATTTATCCATAAAATAACGGTCGTGCGTCACGACGAGCAGGCAACCTTGGTATTCCTGCAAGAAATCCTCTAAGACATTCAAGGTCAAAATATCCAAATCATTCGTTGGCTCATCCAGTATCAGAAAATTTGGATTTGCCATCAAAACTGTCATCAAGTACAAACGACGCTTCTCGCCACCACTCAACTGGGAGACATAAACCTGTTGTTGTTTTCTATCAAATAAAAAACGTTCTAAGAAGGAAGCCGCTGTCAAGTTCTTGCCATTCGCTAAAGGAATGACTTCCGCAATATCTTTTATCACTTCTATCACACGCTTATCCTCATTCAACTGCATGCCATCTTGGGCATAGTGCCCAAAGACGATGGTATCACCTACAACGATTTTGCCCGTGTCAGGTTTGAGTTGTTGGGTCAGAATATTGATAATGGTCGATTTTCCCGTTCCGTTCGCACCAACTAAACCAACCCGTTCTCTTTTCTTGAATTTATAATCAAACTTTTCCACGATCGTCAAGTCCCCAAAACGCTTTGAGACATTGTGCGCTTCCAGGATTTTCTTTCCCATCCGCTGCGCCTTGAAATCCATCTTCACTTCGCCTTCACTGAGGTTGACGGAGACTTTATCCTTGATGTCGTAAAAAGCGTCCACGCGGGCTTTTGCCTTCGTGCCCCTCGCTTGGGGGGAGCGGCGCACCCAGTCCAGTTCTCGCTTGTAGAGCTTCTTGTTTTTCTCCAGATTAGCCACCGTGTTCTCTTCACGGGCAGCCTTTTTTTCTAAAAAATAAGAATAATTACCTCTATAGCGGAACAACTGTCCCCTGTCCAATTCATAAATCACATTACAGACCCTATCCAAAAAATAGCGGTCGTGCGTAATCATAAACACGGTCAGATTCGGGCTTTGCAGATACTCTTCGAGCCACTCAATCATATCCAAATCCAAGTGGTTGGTCGGTTCATCCAGTATCAGAAAATCGGGCTCCTCAATCAAGACTTTAGCCAATGCG
This sequence comes from Saprospiraceae bacterium, assembly GCA_020630355.1. GTDB lineage: Bacteria > Bacteroidota > Bacteroidia > Chitinophagales > Saprospiraceae > JAHDBJ01. The sequence continues at coordinate 2,329 of JAHDBO010000026.1, read as the reverse complement.
ACCCGTTTTTGCTGTCCGCCCGAGAGTTCATGGATTCTTTGGTTGAGGTCACTGATATTGAAACGGCTCAAAATCTCCTTGATGCGTGCCTCATAATCCCAAGCCTTATGGGTTTCCATCTCAGCGATGGCAGCTTGCATTTCTTCTTGATTTTCAGGGAAAATCATGGCACGCTCATAACGTTTTATGGCTTGTATCGCTGGCGTATCCGAATCAAAGACCGCCTCCATCACATTGGCATCCTGTGGTAGCTTAGGATCTTGCAATAACATCCCCATCCGCACATCCTTATGTAGCATCACCTTGGCTGTCTCCCCCTCCGAGCTTTCTTCTCCATAAATCACTTTCAACAGTGTCGATTTCCCTGTCCCATTTTTTGCTACCAAAGCAATTTTATCGCCCTTATCCACATATAAATCCACCCCCTCAAAAAGGGTTTTCTCTCCGTAGTGCTTCGTGATATTTTCTAATGTCAAGTAATTCATCGTTCTATTTGATTCAGGTAAGTCTGCTTGGCATTTTCGATTTGTTGTGCCTCCGTCGTGTCAGGAAACAACCAGTAACTCGGTGCTACAATCGGTTTCGCTGATTCAACGCTCATCACAAAAATAGAACGAATCGGAAACTTTCCTTGAGTTATTTTTTGCAGTGGGGCTTCGTAAGCTTTATATTCTGCTGTTCCCTTTCGGGAAATGATGATTTTGCCCTTCAACTGAAAGCCTTTTTGCGTCCAAATATCCACAAAACTCAAACAAGCGTTGGCGTTCTCTAGGAGGTTCTTTTCTGTTTGGGGCGAAGCGATATTTGCAACCAAAACAGTGGTATCATCATAAGCGAGGAACAATTCTTTGGGCGAAACATTGGGCATCCCATCCGAAGAGCAAGTTGCCAACCAGCAAAGGACACTTTTTTGTAGGGCGTTTTTTATTTCGGGTGTGAGCATTTAATGAAAATCTATTCAAAATTCGTTCGTTCAATTATCAAATATATGGTCTTTAAACTAGTCTTGTACTTGTTCTAATTCATATTCACCTGAAGCAACATCAAGTGTAAATTCGATCATATCCTTCTCATAATCATCAAATCCATGAATATCTAGTTCCTAGTTGTTAAGTTCCAAAAACAATAATGCAGCTTCTAATCCAGTCCTCTTATTTCCATCTTGAAAAATATGGTTTCCAATAATATTAAACATATAAACACCTGCCTTTTGATGCAATTCAGGGTACAGGGGATTTCCATAAATTCGAGATTCCACCGCTTCTAAAAGATAATCTAAAGGTTCTTCATTTAGAAAATTATCCGGAGGAACAAAATTCCCTCCATGCTGTTCAACCGTCATTCTGTTGACGTAAATAATTTCACTTTTTGTTAAATGCCTCACCCTATGCTAATGCTTTAAAAACTTTATCAAATCGTTCAAAATGTTTTTTAACCAACCGCTCCACTTCTGCTTTTCTTTCTTCTTCGACATTAGGCTTTAAACCTAGATTCTCTTCTAAAATTTCTTTCAAAACCTCTTTAAACAAAGATAGGGTCTTCAGTAATCACTTCTTTAATTGCTGCCTTGAGCACATCTTTATCAATGTCTTTTATATTCATGACTAAATATTGTATACTACAATATACAATGAATCCAGCAAGCAAGTTCCAAATACCAGAAAATGCATCTACAGACAACAGACTCAATTCCTAAAACGTTTGTAATTTTGAATCCATCCAAATTCAATTCCTATCCGACTGCTTAAATCAATATACTTGCTGTTGTTTCTAGTACTAGCTCATACTGCCCAAGCACAATTGGGGGATAGCTTACAAGTCAATTTGGTTTTTATTCCTGAAATAAAGACATTACTCGAAAGAGAAAAAATACAAATCCCATCCCAACACACCTCACCTGAACAAATTCGCTTGAGCCTTCAGAAAATCGTCCGTGAACTGCAAGCTCGTGCTTACCTCGCCGCTTCGGTCGATAGCGTTTCTGTGCGTAACAAACAATATCTCGCACACCTTAACCCTGGCCCACAGCTACAATGGGCGAAGCTGGGTATTGGTAATGTACAAGAAGGCATTTTGGATAGGGTCGGTTATTTGGAGCGATTATACGAAGACCGTCCTTTTGACTACCGAGCCATCGTCAAGCTACAAGAGTCTATTTTAGAGCAATTGGAAAACAACGGCTATCCTTTTGCGACGATTCGACTCGACAGTCTTCGTATTGACGAGGAGGGAGCTGTCAATGCTCAACTGAATCTCAACACTTATCGTCCCATCTATATTGAGGACATCAAAATCAATGGTACGGCTAAAATCTCAGATACTTACTTAG
>JAHDBO010000361.1 GCA_020630355.1 Saprospiraceae bacterium | reverse complement strand
TTAAAAGTCGTACGGCGATTAGCTTGATGCTCTTCTTCGCTACACTTTGAGCAGCTACAAGTCACTGCGGGGAGCGTCTCGCCATATCCTTTAGCGGTCAATCGCTCCGAGGCAATGCCTCTGGTGATGAGGTAATCCACTGCCGATTGTGCCCTTTTTTGCGAAAGCGTTTCATTATAGGCATCCCTTCCACGGCAATCAGTATGAGAAGATAACTGAATATTTATCGTCGGATTTTTACTCAAAGTAGCCGCCAAGGCATTCAAAGTTGGCTGCGCATCTTCCCGAATATCCGATTTGTCAAAATCGTAATAAATATCATCCAAGACGATTTCTTGATTTTTGAAGATTTTGTCCAAGACGATTTCGACGGTATATTTTTGGATGGGTTGCTCTTTTATCAAAGCGATACCTTTAGTAGAAAATCGAGTATCATTCGCCAAATAACCGTCTTTACTAGCAAAGAAATTGTAATCCGTGTCAGCTTGCATTTCAATAGTGAAAAAGCCCTCTTCATCGGTAGTGATAGTCTGGGGTTTTCCCTTGGCATTGATTTGGACTCGAGCGTTGGCTAATGGTTTTCTAGCCAAAACCCGACTATTCGGATTATTCTCGATTTCATAAACCTTCTCCAAGACATAGCCTTCCAAAATGAATTTATAAACAATCGGTTTGGGTTCGACTTTGACAGTGTCTTTTCTAGGAGGCGGTGGGGGAGGTGGAATATATCTTTTTTCAAAACTATAAATATCGTCCAAGCCGACACCCGAATCCCGATTGGAACTGAAATAGCCCACTTGTAGTGTTTTTCCGCTAGGCTCAACAGTTCTATTGACCACATAATGAAAATCATCGCCACCAGAGTTGAGCGGCGCTTTTAAATTTTGTGCAGGCGCCCATTGATTATTTCGCAATTTATAAGACTTGAAAATATCTAAGCCACCCATTCCAGAGCGTTTATTGGAACTGAAATAAAGCGTATCCTTGTCCAATGTCGGAAACATTTCATCTCCTTCCGTATTGATGCTGCGCCCTAGCATTTTTGGGGCTGTCCATTCCCCGTTTTTATTTTCACTTTCGTAAATATCATAACCACCCCAGCCATCTGGGTGATTACTCACGAAGTACAGTTTTTTACCATCAGGACTTAAAGCAGGCTGCGCATAATTGACCTTGTCTTCCAAAAAAGGAAAAGGCTTAGGCGTCTCCCATGTATCACCCTCTTTACGGCTGAACATCAGTTTACAATAATCGTCTATATCACCTTCTGTTCCACATCTAGAAAATACCAAAAAGTCTCCTTTTTCATTAAAAGCAATCGTCCCTTCATTATAAGGACTATTGATGTTTTCGTCGAAAGACGCTACCGTACCATTTTGTAAATCAACTTGAAATAAATCCGAAAACTGCTTCCCTGTCCATTTGTATTTTTCCTCACCAGTCGAAGTATTTCTATCAGAAGTAAAGACTAAAGATTCACCATAAAGACTAGGCGCGTAGTCCGCACTAGCCGAATTGAACTCTAAAAGCTTGACTTGATATTCATTTTTGTCCTTGACCTTCTGCCAGCTTAAAGCATTCTTGCAAGCAGTGATTTCCCCTCTATACTCATAAGGACTACCGACTTCAATCCCTAAATTTTTAAAAGATTTCAAGGCATCTTCGTAGCGTTCTGCCTGTTTGAAAGCATAGGATAATTGTTTCAAAGCATCGACCCCATAACTAAAATCATAAGCCCGTTGATACCAATCTAGGGAAGCATTGCTTTGGTTGGTTTTACGATAGGATTCCGCAATCTGGAAGGCAATTTTTCCCTTTTCAACTTGACTCGTCGTCTTATTATATTCCTTCTTCAGCATTGGAATAGCAACCGCATACTGCTTTCGCTCAAAAGCACTTCTACCATCCTTGATTTTTTCCACGTAAGTGCAGGAAAAAACAAAACATACACTTAGCAAGGTGAAGATTTGGGCAAGCTTCATTGATTTGATTTATGCTTTTGTAAAATTAATCGAGAAGATAAGAGGATTTTTTGCTTTTCAGCAAAAGATGATGAGAAGATATGAGGATTTGAAAACTCTTATCCTCTTATCTTCCCATCCTCTAAAAACATAAACGAGCCTAATCCTTAATAAGTTGTAGCAAAAGAAAAAGCCCACGGGGCACCGCAGGCTTTTTCCACTAACTAACCTTACAAAATTTTTAACCAAAACA
>JAHDBO010000360.1 GCA_020630355.1 Saprospiraceae bacterium | reverse complement strand
GGCGCACCGTAATCGGCTGAATCAAACCGTGTATTTTAATAGAATTAACCAACTTATCCATAGCCTCCGCCTCAAAATCTTGACGAGGGTTATACGGGTTGACTTCTATGAAATGAATCGGAATAGCTGCGACGGTGCTAGACAAAAGCTTGGAGGCAGCCTTAGGGTTTTGCTCGATTTTCTCGTTCATTTCCGAGAAACCGCCCAATAGTGAACCAATCCCTTTACTCAACTCTTTTTTCTTTGCTTTTGCCATAATTGCTAGAATTGGAAGATGAGAGGATAAGAGGATAAGAGGATTCTACAATCTTCCCATCTTCTTATCCTCTCATCTTCTATTTTTAGTTTAAACTACTTTTTTCTTCTTTTTGACCGTATCATTATTTCTAACTAGAAGTTCCTTCGCCAGATTAAAGAAATTTATCGCTCCTTTGCTTGTTACATCATAAAGTGCAACAGGTTTACCCATGTTGGGTGCCTCTCCTAGGCGGGCATTCCTATGGATAATCGTTTCATAGACTTGGTCTCCAAAATGCTCTTGTACCTGAGCGACAACTTCATTGGCTAAGCGCAAGCGTTTGTCATACATTGACAATAAAATACCTTCTATTGTCATCTCAGGGTTGAGTTGTTTACGAACCAGTTGAATGGTATTCAATAACTTTCCTAGCCCCTCCAATGCAAAATATTCGCATTGTACTGGTATCAAAACAGAATCAGAAGCGCACAAACTGTTGACGGTTACAATACCTAAAGACGGTAAGCAGTCGATGAAAATATAATCGTAATCATCCTTAATCAAATCCACAAATCCCTTGATGACAAACTCCCGTTGCCAACGGTTGATTAGTTCAATCTCTGCACCAACCAAATCGATATGAGATGGCAATAAATGCAGATTTGGCGTGCTAGTTTCTAGTATGACTTCTCTAGGATCTACCTCATTGACCATACAGTCGTAGATGCTTCGCTCCACACTTTGAGGCGCAATACCTACACCTGAAGTGGAATTTGCTTGTGGATCTGCATCAATCAGCAGTACCTTTTTTTCCAAAATAGCCAAACTAGCAGCAAGGTTAATTGCCGTTGTGGTCTTTCCTACTCCTCCTTTCTGATTGGCTATTGCAATGACTTTGCCCATAGTTTGGTCTTGAATAATTTTGTACAATTAATCCCTTTGGGAAATTTTACGCCAAAGGCGTCCTTTATGGGAATTGGATGGTATTTATACTTCAAACGTCTTCCCAACTTCGGGCAAAATTAAGGTTTTTCCTTTATCCTCAAAAGCCTTTTTCGCCTTAGCGTGGTCAATCTCTATAAATCCGAAGGTGTCGAAGTGACAAGCCACGATTTTATCACATTCCACGAAGTCGGCAGCGATTGCCGCATCTTCGTATCCCATCGTGAAATTATCCCCAATCGGCATTATCGCAAAGTCCAATTTCGGACAAGTCATCGGAATCAATTTCATATCCAAAGTCAGTGCCGTATCCCCCGAAAAATAGAAACAACCTTCTTCATTCCAAATCACAAAACCACCCGAATTACCCCCATAAGAGCCATCGGGGAGCATACTTGAATGCACGGCATTGACATACTTGACTGTTCCGAAATCAAAAGTCCATTTTCCGCCATGATTCATTGGATGCCCTTTCAAATCCTTGTTGCCATACCAAGTGACAACTTCATAATTGGATATAATGGTCGCTCCAGTTCTTTTAGCGATAGCTTCTGCATCTGCAACGTGGTCAAAATGACCATGAGACAACAAAATGTAATCCGCTTCAATTGCATCGACATCAATATTTTTTGACATCGGATTTTCTGATATGAATGGGTCGAAGAGCAGTTTTTTACCTGCTGTTTCGATTAAAAAAGCGGATTGTCCTAAAAATTGAATCGTCATTTCTTATCAAGATGTTATGGATAGATATAATGTGCTCGCAAAATACGGAATAATTCGAGGCAAAAGTATAAATTTGAACACCTGACCTAGAGAAAGGACTAAGATTCTAGTAAAATTTTGCTGTTCCATGTTTATAAATGCTGCCCGGCAGGGAAAGAATCAATTTATAATTTATATCGTTTTTCTGTTCATCCTGTTCTTCGTGTACACCATGGGACAGTATCCTGCAGTAGCATATATTACAAGTACTGGCGATGATGCTGGCTTGCGCCAAATGGATGCAAGGGCAGTAGGCTTGAGTCCACATC
>JAHDBO010000025.1 GCA_020630355.1 Saprospiraceae bacterium | reverse complement strand
CAAAGAAAATACCAGAATTGGCATTCAAGAGCAAGCCTTCATGAGGAAAACAATCCTGAAAAGCAATGAAGCCTTCCGAAGCAGGGTAGGTTTCTACGGAGTCCAATCGCTTGCCGACCAGTTCCTCCAATTTTGAACGATAGGGTTCAAAATTGACGCCACCGTAAACGAAAGTCGAGTAATTGGGGAAAACGTCAAGGACGGTATCCTTACCACTGACTTCTAGCAATCGCTCGTAATACATCTGCACCCAGGGCGGAATCCCACTAATGAGCCGCATATCTTGTCCTAGGGTTTCTTGGACGATATTGTCCAATTTATCTTCCCAATCCTCAATGCAGTTGGTCTCATAGGAAGGCAATTGATTGGTACGCAGCCATGAAGGGACTTGGTGATTGACAATCCCAGAGAGCCGGCCTGTTAAAATATCGCCAACCTTGGTCATTTCAGGGCTGCCAGATAAGAAAATGAGTTTGCCATCGAAGAAGCCTCCTTTCCCTGTTTTGGCAAAATAATTGAATAAGGCATTTCTAGCCGTTCCAAAATGATTGGGCAAACTATCCTTCGTTAATGGAATGTATTTGACACCCGAGGTCGTACCTGAAGTTTTAGCAAAATAAAGCGGTCTGCCAGGCCAAAGGACGTTGCTTTCCCCGTTTTTGATACGCTCTACATAATCTTTCAAGCCCTCATAATCACGTATCGGGACTCGCTTTTTAAAGTCATCGTAAGAACGGATTTCTTGAAAACCATGATCTTTCCCAAAAGCAGTGTTTTTTGCTTTTCGAATCAAGTCTTGAAAAACACTATCTTGAGCATCAACGGCATTTTTTGACCAGTTGTTGACCTGTTTGGAAATTATCTTGGCGAAGGGTTTTATCAAAGATTTTTTGAAGCCCATAGTTTGTTTTTTTATGAGGGAGTGAATTGGGGCAATTTTTATAATGTTTAACTGAAAATCTATTCTTTCCAGCCCAAAATTACGCCTTTGCAAGTATAATTAAAATATCTAAAAACAAAGGGAACATATCTTGCTTTTCAACCGTTACAATTTCGTTGAATAGCGTCTAAATAAAGATGGATGAATCATTGATTTATGTCGATATTTTGTCGGATAGTAATTGTTGAAATTAAATTTTCATTAAACCATAAAACATTAGTACCCCTTGCATAATTTTTTTCTAACTTTAAATGATTGGTTCTACCACTTTTTCTTGGATAAAATGTCCAGTTGGAGAAAAAAACTCGCCCGGTTCACCGATGAGCCTGAAGACAGCTTTGATGCGATGAGTATTAAGAAAAAAAAGCCTAGAAAGGCACCTGTTAAAATCGAATGTTATTATTCTTACGGGAATGATAGCAGCTTTTTTGTAAAAGGGCGCTTATACATGGATAAGGGCATAGACAAGCCTAGTGAATCACATTCTACTTGGCGCAACCTCATCAATATGTACAAGCGGTTCGGTTCAGATGAATTGCCTTATGTATTGATGCGGGTCACTGGCGAAGGGATTGATGAAATTTTCCAAACGGATGATGAAGGATACTTTGAAAAGCAGTTACCGTCACCTGAAAGTTTCAAGGACAGAAAGCTCTGGAACGAAATCACGGTTGAGGTAATAGATCGTCAATTTAGCAAATACGAAACGATTTCCGCTAAGTCCAATATCTTTTTTCCATCCCCTAAGGCTAAATTTGGTGTTATCTCGGACATCGATGATACGATAATGATCACGCGGGCAGACAGCGTGTTCCGCATGGTCAGCTTGACGATATTAAACAATGCCCATACACGGCTCGCTTTTAGAGGGGTCACTTCTTTTTATAAATCGCTCAAAAAGGGAATGGGCGGTAACAATCCTTTCTTTTATGTATCGAGCAGCCCTTGGAATTTATTTGATTTCATTGTCGACTTTTTCGAGCTCAATCGACTGCCTAAAGGACCTTTCATTCTTCGGGATTATGGTGTAGAAGAATCTAAATTCAAGCAGAATAATCATCATGGGCATAAATTCAAGGAAATTGAGAAAATCCTTAATGCTTATCCCAACTTGCCCTTTATTTTAATCGGTGATAATGGACAACATGACCCTGAAATATTCACAGATGTAGTCAAGCATTTTCCCGAGCGCATCAAGGCGGTTTATATCCGAGATATCATAGGGGAAAAACGAGTAAACTCGGTGAAGGCAATGCAAAAAGAATTGAAAAAACTTAAGGTCGATTTGGTACTCTTTGACCGAACCAAACAAGCGGCCCTTCATGCTATCAAGAAGGGCTACATAGATGCTAAAACTTTTGCGGCATTGGTCTGATTCTAAAAGTGTGTTTAACACTAAAGGTCGTATTTCTGTTTCGTTGAAACATTAATCCAGTTCAAATCGAAAATTATGAAAACTAAATTATACGCCACGCTCAATTTCATTACTATAATTACTGTTATTTTTTGGAATTATTATATCAATACTTTGGGTATCAACGGGAATACGGTTGGTTCTCTAAGCGATGAATATGCTAATCTTTTTACACCTGCAGGATATGCTTTTTCTATTTGGGGAGTCATATTTATCGCCTTGCTAGTTCACGGTCTTTATCAACTTAATCTGGCGTTTAGAAGTACTAAAAGTGATAAAGTCATCGAGGTTATAGGACCTTGGTTGATATTAGCAAACCTAGCAAATTGCGCTTGGCTATGGTTTTGGCTTAATGAAATGACGGGTATTTCGGTCTTAATAATGTTGGTGATTTTGACTGCCTTACTGACCATTGTCTTCCGATTAGGGATGCAGGTAGTAGCAGAAGAGAGACATGTTCAATGGTATGCTTGGATACCCGTTTCGCTTTATTCAGGTTGGATTACAGTCGCTACAATTGCGAATATATCCGCTTATTTAGCCAAGATTAACTGGGCGCAAGGTATGAATGAAACCAACTGGACAATTGTCATGATATTTGTGGCTGCTTGTGTGAATTTATTTGTGTTGTTCCAACGTAATATGCAGGTCTTTGCAGGAGTTGGAGTATGGGCTTTGCTTGCCATTTCGGTTAGGCATTGGGGGGAGATAGAAGTGCTGCAATGGACGGCATTAATGTCTGCTTTATTTGTGGCAGCAGGAATTCTTTATCATACTTTTGTAGCTAAAAAGTCTGTTTATCATAGTTGAATATGCTTACTACAAATCATCCCGAACTTTGAAGGAAATCAAAATTCGGGATTTGACGCTTGCAAGCGCCATTATTTCTGTCCAAGCACTTCTTTGCTTGTAGTCATCGCTTTAAAAGTAGCGGCATCTTTATAACCTACAATCACTTTTTCTACTTCAAGATTGGTATTCAAAATGGCAAAAGAAGGGTAAGCAAGCCTTCCATTTGTGAGTTTGGCTGCGAGCTGGTGATACCCTCTTCGACCTCCTTTTACAAACCCATAAGTTTTGCCTGATAGTTCGATATCGCCCCTGCTTTCTGCATTGAATTTGACCATTTTGAAGTTTTTGTTTAAATGTTCAATGAGAGAGGGGTCTTGAAAGGTTTTGGAGTCCATCATCTTGCAGGGGCGACACCAGTCCGTGTAGATGTCTACGATTATTTTTTTGTTGGATTCTTTAGCTAGACGTTCCAATTCTTGGATGCTGTGCCATTTTAGTTGGCTAGTGGGTGCGCTTAGATTCGTGTTGCTATCTACTAGGCAAAAAGAAAATAAGCCTAGGGCAATGATGGCAAGGAATACCGTTTTAAACGTGTTCATAAATTAGATTTTAAATCGTTAAAGAATGACACAAATATGGCGGGCTTCTTAGGGAATCCCTATTTTTAATGGGTGGATAAAAGAGGGGAAACAGGGGTGGAAAAAGGTTGTAGAACCCTTTATTCGGCTGATTTATAATTGTTTATTGATTTGGCTTTTTGGATGGCTTCACTGCGTTTGCTAACCGATAGTTTAGAATAGAGTTTGTTGATATGGGATTTGACGGTGCTTAATTCTACATACAAAGTGCTGGCTATTTCTTTATTGGATTGCCCTTGGACAATGAGCTGAAGGATTTTTTCTTCTTGTTTGGTCAATTGGAATGCGGCTTCATCATACGAAGAGGTTTTTCTGCTTATTCCTTGTTTTAGTTTTCTATTTTCAATAAAAAGAAAAGCACAGATTCCTCCTAGAAAAAGACTGGTCCAGAAGCTCCAATGTGACCAAAAAGGCGCAATGCTCTCTTCTCCATAGTACCTCATTTTACGAAAGTAATCTTCAGTATAAGGATGCTGAGGGAGTTCATTCTTCAAGGTTTGGGCAAAAGAAAGGTATTGTTTTTTATAATTATGAAAATAATTATCGAAGTCGGTATTGTTGAGTGCAGCAAGGGCAACTAAGATATTGGAGCAGGTGTCTGCAAAATGAAATAAATCCCGATTGAGTTTGTCCCTAGCAAATTGTAATTCCGAAGGAAATCGGATTTCATAAAAAATGTAACTGGGATAGACGAGCGTGCCGAGTTGTTTCATCAATTGATTAGGTGTATCGCCTTTGATTTGATAATTCCCAAAAGGGGCAAAAGTGGTATGGTCGGATAAAACGCTGATTCTGGATTTATTATCCAAGAGAAGGTGGATGAAATTATGTTCTTCTCCGCCCTCAAACAGACAAGCGTTAAATTCGGAATGGGTTTCTTTGATAAGATAGAGCCGATAGAATTGAGAATGGTTGGGGAGGTTGTTGCCGCTCAATGAAAAATTACCATCACTGTCAATAGGAGCTGAATTGATAATATGCGCTGCGTTGGCATTGTAGTAATCATCCAATTTGTTGATAGTCGCCAAATAAATGGTATTCTGCCAGTTGCCCTTCATGTTGACTTTGCCCTCGATACGGTAGTCGGCCTGCAACAAGTGGGTGAGACATAGAAAGATACAAAGAAAATATGAACGCAACATCAAGGTAATTTAGTAATTCATCATGAATTTGGACAGATTGATTTCCGTATCCAAGTTCAATTTTTTTCTAAGTCTATAACGGCTGATTTCAACTCCTCGTACGGAGATATTCATCATTTGTGCAATTTCTTTAGTAGAAAAATTCATGCGGAGATAAATACACAACTTTTGTTCTTTAGGGGTCAAGTTAGGGTATTCTCTGTTGATGCGTTGTGTAAAACCACTATGTACCTGCTCGAAGTGGAGTACGAAATTTTCCCATTCATCGTCCAGGTGTTCGTCGTGACTCAACTGGCGGATGATTTTTTTGATGCGTTTTTTGGTGCTAGCGATTTCGGAATCCTTAGAAATTTCTTCTAGATCTTTACGTAGCTTATTTATCAGACCGCTCTTCTGAACCAGATGCATGGCGGAGCTGGTCAAGGTTCTGTTTTTTAAAGCCAATTCGGCTTGCAACTTTTCATTTTTAACCTGAATCAATGCCTTCTCTGTTTCTTCGATTTCTGCCTGAAATGCCTGTTCTTTTTGAGCTTGTACTTTTTTTAATTGGGCTTTCTCTTCCGAAAATCTTTTTTGTGGTATGAAAATGATGCTAGCTAAGAAAACGAATGACAATATAATATATATGGTATAAGCAATGTAACTCAAATACCATGGTGCTTGGATTTCAAACTCAAAGCCAGTTCGCTCGACAATTAGTCCATTCTGATTTTTAGCTCTTAGATGAAACGTATATTTTCCATGTTTCAGATTGTTGTATTCTTTTTCAGTTTTATCTGTCCAAGAAGACCACTCTTCACCAATGCCATCCAGCTTGTATTGGTACTTGATGTTTTTTAGATTCGGATAGTGGGTAGCAGCAAAGTTGAATCGAATAGCATCTTCATTCGTTTCAAAAGTAAAAGTCTCCGACAAGTTCTGCGCATGTTCCTTATATATCAAACGCTCTTTGGGGTGTATCAGATTGACTTCACTGATGAGCAAGTGAAAAGAATCCTCAACTGATTGTTGCTGATTATGGGTGAAATGTATAAAGCCTTTTTCAGAACCTAGTATAATATTGCGTTCATCGTAAGGATAAATATTTTCAAAACCACCTACTAATTTCTTATGGAAAAAAGGAAAGGTTTCAATTTCAAGTGTCCTGTCCAGTCCTTTTCTATCCACGTTGATTACCCCGACATCATCATTTTTTACAAACCAAATATTTCCTTTTTTATCGGGTATGAGTCTTTTGATTTGATTATTGGAGCCTAGCTGCTTAGAAAAAGTAGTATTGATGACAAAAGAATCTTTTTGATTATCATAGCTATAAATCCCTTTTTCGCCTGTAACTAATATTTCATTTTCTATTTTAAAAACATGATTAAATAATTCAGAGGGAAGTCCTTGAAGGGTATCATACAAGCGTATTTCTGAGATATTTTGTAGAGAAGTATCTAATTGAATTTTATAAACGCCTTTATAAGGATGAGATACCCATACTTGGTTGCCATCGACCTCTAGAAAGCGAGAAGATTCCTGAAAGTCACCTTCTATTGCTTTAAAATTGAATTGATTTTGTTCTGAGTCAATGGACAGACCATTGTAATGACCTTTGATTGTGAGTGACTCGTCGAGTTTTTTATGTAGCCAAGCACCTTCTATATTAGAAATCTTATTGACTCGTTCATCATCTACAATAAAACTTCCCTCGTGATGTCCAAGTATTAGTTGATTATCAACGATGTTCAAATTCCAGACTTGTCCTTGTGTTCCAGGGATAAGCCTAAAATCATCTTGTTCTCCTAGGAAGTATTGAGGTTTCCAGTCCAATACAAAAAGACCATTGGAGGTGCCCAAGTAGAGCTTTTCCTTATGTATGACAGTAGCATATCCCGTACCCTGCAAATTGCCATCAGGATAGATCAACCGATAAGGTGAGCTAAGTTTGATATAATCTATACCGTTATCTAATCCGGCCCATAAGTTTTGATAAGCATCTTCATAAAGAAATAAAACATTGTTGTTTTGGAGTCCTTGTTTGTTAGAGATATTTTCAGTGATGCGGCCTTCTTTATTAATCAGATAAACCCCGTTAAGAGAAGTGGCTATGGCTAGATTTCCATTTTGAAGTTGTTTGGCATGATAAATCCTCTCTTTTTTTAGAAGATTGAAATCGGGGCTGTCCCAAATAGAAACCTTATTACCAGTAATTTTGAAGAGGCCATTTTTTAAAGTACAGACAAGAATTGCATCGTCGAGTTGAGTAGCAGCCGTTACTATTTTATCCTTGAAATAGGCACTGTAAGGAGCTTCCGTAATTTTCTCACCATTAAAAGATAACAGCCCCAGTTGGTCGTCCTGTACAAATAAGGTGTTTTTGCTTTTTCCTAAATATCTGAAATTAGAATTGGAAGGATGAATTTTGAAAGTCTGATTTTTATACTGAAATAGTTTGAAATTGGTTCTAAAGAATAAACTTCCATCATGAAATTCAATATCCCAAACATCCGTAAAATCTTGGTGTGCTTTAGCCAGGAGCTGTTTGAGGGAATGATATTCTAAGATGCCGTTTTGATTGGCTTTAAAATAACCTAGTTCATTTTGACCTCCAACGTAAATTTTATCATCTACGACTTCTATAGAACGAACGATTGTTTTATTGGGTAGCGGATTGATGTTCCAATATTTTCCATCGAAAGAAAGTAATCCCTGATTATTAGCAAATAAAATACGCCCGTGGTTGTCCGTGTTTATATCCCAGGTTTGTGTCCCTCCATCATATATTTCCTTCGGAAAATTCTCTATTATTGGAATACCAATATTGAGTTGTTGGGCAAATAGGCTAAATGGTATGAAAAAAGTTAAAGAAATGCAGAATTTTAAATCCAAGTAAAATATACTAGAAATAGCGAAAAAAAAGGATTTGATGTAGTATTGATGTAGTGTATTTCTCAATGTGATGTATTCTTGTAGGGGTCAAAGATAGGTGATTTCAACGACAGTATTTTTAATTTTGTTTTGTACAGACTTAGTTAATTTACTTTTGTTTGTTCATTCATGTGATTTCTTTAATTATATTCTGTTGATACAATCGAAGATGTTTACAAAGACAATTACATTATTGGCAAATTTCAAAAGTAGTTTTTAGGCTTATTGATGTAATATATTACATTCTCACATGCTTTAAGAAGCAATTAACCTTTCATTTTTTGCTATATGAAAAAAATCATACCAATCCTCGCACTGTTGTTTCTGACAAGCAGTACTATTTGGGCCCAATTCCAAGTGACAGGAACAGTTATTTCAACTGAAGATAACCTGCCTATCATAGGAGCTAGTATCCTTGAAAAAGGAACGACTAATGGAGTCGTAACTGATCTAGATGGGAAATACGCTATTACAGTTGGAAGTGCTGAATCCATTATCCAGTTTTCTTACACTGGACTAGAAACTGTAGAATTTGTTGTCGGACAAAGGAATACGATAGATGTAAATATGAGTCCATCTCAAAATGTTTTGGATGAAGTTGTCGTCATTGGTTATGGTACTTCCAGTAAGAAGGAGTTGACAGGAGCCGTCAATGTGGTATCAGCAGACGAAATCGAAGCATTGAATCCTACTCGTCTGGAACAGGCACTTCAAGGTCAAGGCTCGGGTGTACAGATTTCTTCTCAATCTGGCTCGCCTGGGGGAGGGTTCAATATTCGGATCAGAGGTATTTCTACTAATGGAGATAACAGACCACTCATCTTAGTGGATGGTGTGCGTTATGAAGATTTGAGTGCTTTGGATCCTGCCGATATAGAAAGTGTGAATGTGTTGAAGGATGCGACAGCAAGTATCTATGGTGTACAGGCGGCTAACGGGGTCATTCTCATTACAACCAAAAAAGGAAAAAAGAACTCCAAACCAAGGGTGAATTTCGACGCCTACATTGGTCAACAAGAAACATCTCGTAAAATCCCTGTATTGAATGCCACTGAGTACGCTATATTGGTCAATGAATCTTATGCTAATGGTGGGAGTATCCCTCCTTTCAATACCGTTTCGGGCTTAGGTACAGGAACAGACTGGCAAGACGAGGTCTTCCAGACCGCTCCGATACAGAGTTACAACCTATCGGTGAATGGAGGTGGAGATAAAATTGGATACTCCGTCGGTGGTGCTGCCTTTACTCAAGATGGAATTGTAGGAGGGGATAAAGCTTCTTTTGAGCGTTATTCTGCTAACGTGGGGATTACAGCGGACTTGACAGATAGATTGGTTTTTGATACTAAGTTGATTTATTCTCACCAAAGAAGAAAAACACTAAATGAGAATGCGATTGGTTCTGTTTTATTCAACGCTTTGAATATGGCACCAACCATGACGCCTTTTGATGAAAATGGAGACTTCACACTGGCGAATGGGCTAGGGAATGAAGTGGTTAACCCACTGCAACAAATAGCGAACACTCATAATAATGTATTTGTAAACAGAGTATTTGGAAATGCTAGTTTACAATATACCATCATGGACGGCCTAAGCTTTAAAACCAAAATGGGGTTCAACTTCTCTAATGTAAGGGCTAAGTCGTTTGCTCCCATCGCCAACTACGGGCTTGGAAAAGTTTTCAACACCGTAGAAAGTTCTGTTTCTGAAAGTCAGGAATTATTCTATGGTTACCAATGGGACAACATCTTGAGCTACAATAAGACCTATAATGATGTCCATACAGTAAAGGTTACCCTAGGAACATCTCTACAAGAGGAAAGATATGAAGGGCTTTATGCTACAGGATTTGGCATCCCTAATAATGATGTAGAATTTGCTGATTTATCACAAGCGACGGAGATTCGGCCCAACGGTGCTAATTCGGGGCAAGGACAGTTCCGATTGGCTTCTGCTTTTGGACGGTTAGAATACGGATATAATTTGAAATATTTAGCTTCTTTAATCGTAAGAAGAGACGGAACTTCTCGCTTCGGTCCTGAAAATAGGTTTGGAACATTTGCGGCGGGTTCTTTGGCTTGGGTATTGACAGAAGAGGACTTTTTGAAAGACAGTGAGGTGATTGATTTCTTGAAATTGAGATTGAGTTACGGTGTATCAGGTAACGATAAAATCCGTGACTTTGGGTACGTATCAACGCTAAGCGGAGAAGGGACTTATGTATTCGACGGCGGAACTCTGGTAGAAGGTACTGCAATCGGTGCTTTGCCTAACCCAGAAATTCGTTGGGAAAGAAACAAGCAGTTCAATGCAGGTATCGATTTGTACTTGTTGAACGGTGACTTGACGATGTCCTTAGATTACTTTAATAAAGAAAACCAAGACTTATTGCTTGCGGTCCCTGTTTCTGGTACAAACGGAACAGCAGGACCTGGCGGAGGGGTGCCGTTGGCTAATGCAGGTTCTATCCGCAATACTGGTTTTGAACTATCGATTGGTTATCAAAAACAAATCACTGAAGACCTGAATGTCAACTTTAACTATAACGTGACTAGATTGAATAACGAAACCTTGTCTTT
This sequence comes from Saprospiraceae bacterium, assembly GCA_020630355.1. Classification (GTDB taxonomy): domain Bacteria; phylum Bacteroidota; class Bacteroidia; order Chitinophagales; family Saprospiraceae; genus JAHDBJ01. The sequence goes on along the minus strand of JAHDBO010000025.1, from coordinate 3,606 downwards.
GAACGACGGTGTCGCTTTCATTCAGGGCGGTCAATTTGGTATCGGTCAATTGCCTCCTACGAGATGGGAGGTTGGTCAGCCAATCGGTTATTTCTATGGTTATGAAACAGATGGTATCTTTCAGAATCAATCAGAAGTTGATGCAGGGCCAAGTCAACAAAATGCTTCTGTCGGAGATTTAAGATATGTCGACCAGAATGGTGACGGTGCTATCACCGTGGACGATAGAGTGAAAATAGGAAGCCCGATTCCTGATTATATCATGGGCTTTAGCTTTGGTGTAAATTGGAAAGGGTTCGATATGTCTGCTTTAGCAGATGCACAGATAGGCAACGAGTTGGTCCGTAACTACGAGCGTAACCTTCCACTGACCAACAAAACGGCTTATTACAAGGAAAGATGGCACGGTGCAAACACAACGACTTATTTCCCTCGTATGACAATAGGCGCAAATGACAATGATTTGTTCTCTGATTTCTGGGTAGAAAAAGGAGATTACCTAAGGGTTAAAAATGTGCAACTAGGATATACTTTACCAAGTTCATTGATGAAATCGATCGGAGTGTCTAAACTTCGTATTTACGGAAGTATCAATAACTTATTCACTTTTACGGCTTATCAGGGGTATGACCCTAATATTTCGTCGGGTGACCCGCTCAATGCTGGGATTGATATTGGATATTATCCACAAGCCAGAGTATATATGCTCGGTGTAAATGCTAATTTCTAGTAAAGGTTAAGTTAATTTCTAAAAAGATAATTTCTCATTATAATGAAGAACATAATCAAATATTACGTTTTCACTTTTGTTTTGCTTGGCTTGGTTTCTTGCGAAGACTTCGTTGATATCGAACCATTGAATCAAGTAAACTCTGAAAACTATTTTAACTCTGAAGATGACTACCAACAGGCTTTGATTGGGGCTTATGATTTATTGCAGTCGTCCTATATCAATGTAATGATTGGTGAAATCGCTTCTGACAATACCCTTTGCGGCGGTGAAAATGCCAATGACGTGGTTGGTCTCCAAGAAATTGACGACATGACGCACGGAGTGGTCAACGAACAACTGAGAAGTGTGTGGCAATGGATGTATGCAGGTGTGAACCGAGCCAATTATATTTTTGAATTTAGGGATAAGACAGATTTTGCAGATAAGGACAATGTGCTAGGTCAAGCCGCTTTTCTAAGAGCTTATTACTTTTTCGAGTTGACCAAATTCTTTGGTGATGTGCCTATGCCTGTAGACAAGCGGGTGCAGTTTGGCGATGAAAAGGATTTGGTAAGAACACCTCAGGCACAGGTATTTGCTCAGATTGAAACAGATTTAGCCTTTGCCGCTAGTGTCCTACCAGAAACACAAGCACAAAAAGGTCGGGTAACCAAGGGGGCGGCAATGGCATTGCTAGGCAAAGCTTATCTATTTCAAAATAAATTTGGAGAAGCCGCTCAGGTCTTGGAAGATTTGATAGGGATGGATATTTATCAACTGCACGATAATTATGATAATTTATTCTTACAGCAAAACGAAAACAACATTGAATCCGTTTTCGAAATACAGTATTCTAATCTGGAAGGAGCAGGATTTGGTTGTTTGCAGTGTAGTGAAGGAAACGTGGCAGTCGGTTTCAATGGGGTACGAGGTATCACTGGACCGACTTATGCGACAGGCTTTAGCTTCAATGTGCCCACCCAAGATTTAGTGGATGCTTTTGAGGCAGGGGATGGAAGGTATAGAGCAACTATTTTTGATGTGGAAGCTTATAAGGCTGAAATGGCTGTTCAAGGGATTGAAATAGATTATAATGAAGGTTTTGAGCATACTGGATATTTCAATCACAAATACATCCCTAGACAAGGGGAGAGTTTTCAAGACCCTAATTTGACCAACTCAACAAATTATCGTTCTATTCGATATTCAGATGTTTTATTGATGGCAGCAGAGGCCTTGAACAGAGGCGGTATTAGCGATGATAGAGCGAGAGCTTACCTGAACCAAGTCCGTCAACGTGCTTCTTTAGGGCCAGTAGATGCTAGCGGAAGTGCTTTAACGGATGCGATTTGGCAAGACCGACGGATAGAACTAGCAGGGGAAGGACATCGTTTCTTCGACTTGGTAAGAATCGGTCAAGCTGCCAGTGCCATTCCTGGCTTTCAAGCGAATAAAAATGAATTGTTCCCTATACCACTTATCGAGCTAGAATTGGCTGGTAGTAATTGGGCTCAAAACGATGGTTATTGATAATTACAGACACCACTTCAATTTGATTTTATCCTTTCGAAGGAGTGTTTTACAATTATATTTTACTCAACAATAAATTTTTCTAACTCAGTTTTCAAATTTTTTCTTTGATATGAAAAATATGAGATTATTACTATTCACAGCCCTGATGGGTGTGTTATTTGCTCACTGTACCAATGATGATAACGGTGGTGGAGATCCAACGATGGACCCTCCTACAAATGTTGATGCTGTCATCAATATTTCTACGGATGATTCAGGAACAGTGACGATAACACCTTCCGCAGAAGGGGCAAGTAGTTTTGACGTTTATTTTGGTGATACAGCCAATGAAACACCTACTGAAGTTCAAAATGGTCAATCGACTTCACACGTTTATGCAGAAGGCAATTACACGATAAGAATCGTTGCTAAAGGACCAACTGGTCTAACCGCTGAAACAACGAAGGATATTATGGTTTCTTTTACCGTCCCTTCCAATTTGACGGTTACAGCCACAGTATCTAATACGAATCCTTTTGAAGTTACTTTCGAGCCAATGGCGGACGATGCGACGATGTTTGAAATATTCCCAGGGGAAGACCCGAATGAGTCTCCCGCAATGATTATGGCTGGCGAAACGTATACGCATACTTATGCTGCAACAGGAACTTACACCGCTACAGTTATAGCGAAAGGAGCAAGCTCTCAAACGGCGACGGCGACGGTGGATATAGAGATTGCTGGAGCGACTGCACCAGTGACTTTACCCGTTGATTTTGACGACGCAACGGTCAATTTTGCCTTTACGAACTTTGGTGGAAACACAACTACTATCGTGGACAATCCTGATACGAACGGAAACAGCTCTGGGAAAGTGGCAAAAGCTTTTAAAGAGGCTGGTGCAGAAGTTTGGGCAGGTTCTTTCTTACAAATGGTTGATCCAATTGATTTCTCAAACAACAAGACATTATTCAAAATTGATGTTTGGTCGCCTAAAATGGGGGCAGTAGTGCGTTTGAAAATTGAAAATGCGGATGACCCTAATATCTTCTATGAAGCGGATGCAACTACGATGACTTCCAATGCATGGGAAACATTAGAATGGGATTTTTCAGGAGCTGATATGGCTCAGTCTTTCCACAAGATTGTGATTTTCTTTGACTTTGGAAATGCTGGAGATGGCTCCGAATACTATTTCGATAATATCCGCCTAGAGGATAACAATGGCGGCGGTGGTGGAACTGGTACTTGTACCAAGTTAGCCAACTTTGAATTCTCTGGTTATAGCTTTACAGACTTTGGAAATGCTTTTTCTACTGTGATTCCAAACCCAGATATGTCTGGTATCAATACAACTGCTAATGTGGTAGAATTGAACAAAA
>JAHDBO010000359.1 GCA_020630355.1 Saprospiraceae bacterium | reverse complement strand
ATGGGGAATCAGAGAGGTTTTTGGATTATTTTTTAACGTTCATATCAACGCTCATGTCTTTAGCGGCTTTCATGCTCATCAACTGCATGAAATCTAAGCCAGCGTTACTGCCTTGTGCGCCCGAACCACCTGTCTGGATTTGAGGCACTAAGTCTCCCTGGTATTTAGAGAAAGCGTTCGCCCACATATTTTGTACCTCCTTGTACGCTTCCAACTTCTTGTCCAAAGCACCGTCCGCCTGCATGACTTTTTGTTTAGCGAAAGCTTCCGCATCTGCCAAAGCTTTGATTTTGGCAGCCTCCAATTTAGCAGCTTCCAAAGCGATACGCTGTTTTTCTAAGTCTTTGCTCGCCAATTTGACATTGGTCTCTGCTTCTACGACTTGTTGGGTTTGCTTCTGCATTTCCTCATATTCGATTTCTACCAATCGCTTACGACCCTCTGCTTCTGCGGTCATGGCTTCTTGCTGTGCAGTGACCAAGTTTTGCTTGGAGACAGACTCCCTTGTACTCGCCTCGATTTTCTTTGCCAATTTTTGGTCAACCGCATCTTCATAATCTACATTCTCGATGGTAGCTGATGCAATAGCAATGCCAAATTGGTTCAAATCAGCAGTCTTTCTTAAAGGTAGGCCACTAGAGTCCATTCGCTTTCTGGTTTCATAGTTCCGTTTTGCTTCATTTGTTACCGTGTCACGCACTACTTCTTCTTGGGTATCCAAGATGTATAAGCCATTCTGCAATTGGTCTTGAAAATCTTGCGACAATTGCGCCCGTCCACCTGAATAGTGTACTTCGGAGTCCATCAACTGAGCCGAGTTTTTCAAACACTCAATAGTGAACGGTTGTAATCCTTTTAAGGCCAAGTACTCTTTGTTGACATATTCTCGGTGTATCAACAACATATCTTCTTCCTTGTTAGGTAATCTGAACCGAACCACTGTCTGCGCCTCTGCTTTAGTCGCATCGTTGAACCGAATTGGAATCAGGGGTCCATCAACGGTAGAACCTGTTTTACTTCCTCGATTCGCAATGGTGATTACATTGGGATAAGTCGTGACTTTTGAGCCTGGGAACTTGAAATAGGCACCGTTGCCAAAAACGACGTACTTGTTGCCCGTAGGGGTTTCCACGACTTGGCGATAACCAAGGTCATTGTATCCAAAGGGATTCAATAGCAACAATAGCATAAAGATGGCGACTGCGCCAATTCCCCATAAGATTAATTTGCTGTTTACTTTTTTCGTTGTCATTTTGATTCATTTTAAAGCGGTTATATAATAGTAATTAGTGGTGTTCCGAAGGAATAGAATGAGAAATCCTAGAATCTCCTTTTCGGTTATTGCTTACTAATTAATATCTTTTAAAGAATAGAAGTAACCTTGCTTTTCTCTATCGGAATACTACAATATTGTCCGAAATGTTAACAAAATCCAAAAAAACACGATATTTCTGGATGGAAAATCGATTTGTACTAGGAATTTCCGATTTGGGAATTATTAGTGAAGAATCAAAAATAACTTGACCCATTATTCTATGTTCTTTTGCGCTATTACTTCGTTATAAATCCCTGTCTGCCAGGCAGGCTCACCGACGCGCTGCGTCGCTTGCGTTTTTTGCCTCGTACTAGCACAAAATCCCGATTTCTAATTGGTTCAACTTATTCTTGTTTCTTCACTTACAAAAACATTTTGCTAAAAACCCCAATCGTGAATATTTTTTTTGAACAACACTAATTTTATGATAGACCAATTAGGACGTAAAATAGAATGGACGGATTTTCCTCGGCGGATTGTTTCTTTAGTGCCTTCTCAGACGGAGTTATTGTATGATTTGGGTTTAGGAGATAGAGTGGTGGGTATCACTAAATTTTGTGTACATCCCGAGCAATGGTTTCGTTCAAAAATAAGGATTGGAGGGACGAAGCAGCTTAAAATGGAGGTGATTCAGTCGCTCCAGCCTGATTTAATCCTTGCGAATAAAGAAGAAAACGAACGAGAACAAGTAGAGTCCTTGATGCAACGCTACCCCGTTTGGGTTTCTGACATTAAGGATTTGGAGGATGCCTTAGAAATGATACAGCAAGTTGGTCTATTGACGGATACTTCAAAGGAGGCCTCCTTGATTACTCGTCGAATAGAGGAGGCGTTTAGACGTATAGAATATTTAAGACAAAAGAAAAGACGCTGTATTTATTTGATTTGGCGAAAGCCCTATATGTGTGCA
>JAHDBO010000358.1 GCA_020630355.1 Saprospiraceae bacterium | reverse complement strand
AAAAAAACCGCCCCAGAACCCTAGGAGCGGTCTTTCAATCATCTAAAAACCATCTGTAATTATAATCTTCTAGCTCTGATATTCACTTCTAGCTGCATGCGCTCGCCGTCATTATTGAAACTACTATCTATTATCTGGTGTGATTGTCCATTGCGGATTAAGTCATCTATCCGAATATCATGTATGACATCCCCTAATAAATCATTATTGCCGCTATCGTCCTGGTCCTTTAGCTTTGTGCGTACATAAGCGGTCGTTGTCCCCAAATCATCTGCTTCTACTACATAGTATCGTTTCTGGTTGATGCTGATAGATTGATTTTTATCTATCTGATAATAATTACTAGAACGTCTGTACCAGACCCTTCCAGATTTCCCGAATTTTTCCGTCAACTTAGCTCCGCTTTGCTTTTGGCAATAGGCATCTACCCAGCCATAGATTTCCAAGTCGTTGTTGGCAAACCCATCATCCGCACTCAAGCACTTCAATCGCTTAACGTGGATTTCCACTTCATACTTTTCTTTCGCTACACATTGTCTTTCTACGTAATTGGCAGTTGAGCGCAAGCCGACCACATCATTGGAATACACCGAACGGAAAGTATAGGCTAAAGGGACACCAGGGCTAGCTAGGCTTACGCCTCTATTGCTCGTCAATACTCGGTTAATCCCATCAATACCTCTTACACCATTAATTTCTGAAATATCTGCCCCCATTGCAAAAGCTTTGATAGTCGCCTTTTGCATGATTTGTCTCAAGGATGCATTGACATTCAATCGTGCTCTATCTGTGCCACCATTGTAGGAAAAACCTAGCTTATTCTCTACGTTTGAAATATCTTCATCCGATTCTACTAGGAACAAAATACGTTTTCCGAATTTCACATTATTGATATAAGCCCAATTGTTTTTAATCGTTACGTTCCCTTGAAACCAGTCTTCTCCTTCGTTCGGAGGAGTGACTGCCATATTGTAATACACCGCTATAAAGTCCAACACAAAACGGTATTTTTTCTTTTCAGAATCCCAATTGAACTCATCACTCACGCTTATCATCGCATTGCTGTAGCTACCCGATATGAATAGATTCAAATCTGCCTCGCTGTATACTTGTGTCGCTTTCATGGAAGAATACATCGGCGTTGCGTCACTTCCCCTGCCATTGCCAAGATGGTTTCTCAATAAGTCCGTCATCGCTTGCTGCATAGTCGACCCATTCGGGTTTTGGACTTCCTTGGTACTAAGCGTTCCCGTTCTCAAATCTGTAAAAATCTCGATTGGATTTCTTGGCTCTCGAATCGTTTGATAAGTCCCATCGAAGATGCTGTTCAGGTCAAAAATGGCCCCTGGATAGGTTACGTCATTGTTCGGGATACGCATCAAGTGCTCTACATCACTTTCGATAGATAAAGTTTTGGGTGTCGAGGTACAAACAAGTCCATTGTCCCTGCTCGTAGAAGTTCGTCCTTCATTTTCTGAATCAAAACCTCTATCCGTCAAGCCACTTTCCTGCATTCTGCTCCTAGGAACACCTTCTTGAACCGTTAAGGTTGCCTTGTCCCGATTATTTCCATTCTTATAGGGATTATTGTAAGTCCTAGACTTTCTGAAAGCTTTCAGTGCGTTCGATTTTTTCTTTTTGACCTTCACGTTTTTCAAAGCCAAATCTACCGAACGGAATTGCTTCGGCTCAAATGCTTTTAAATAAGGAATGATTTTGACCGTTGCCGTTCCTATATTCGTTGAGGTAGTGCTAGGCACAAATATCGGTGTGTTGTTTTTCTTTTTAGGCTTCTGCTTCTTAGGCTTGTACACTACAGGGGGAGTGCTATTGTATTTTTTGTATTCGGGTGAAGTCAGGCTTGGTTTTTTGCTGCTTTTCTTAGTGCCTTTCCAAGAGCGATTGAGCGCAGTACCCCATCCCCACTTGCCTGAAAAAGACTTTTTATCTCTTGATAATTTCAATTTCAGACTTCCTTTACTGTTCATTTTTTTATTGTGGAACCTTCCTGACAACATTCGTGTTTTGGGGTTGTATGTACCTGATAAAGTTCCAATTGTTCCATAATCAGCATAGACTTTATTACCTTTTTGTATCATTCGTAATTCGCCATAACTGGAAGACCAAGTCCCCTGCCATTGTGCGAAAGCAGGAAGACTAAACAAGACTAAAAATGAGCTTAATAATAGATTTTTCACGGGTTTGAATTTTAAAATAGATTGATAAAT
>JAHDBO010000024.1 GCA_020630355.1 Saprospiraceae bacterium | reverse complement strand
GACGGTTCGTCGTTAACGTAAATTGTAAGACTTCCATCAAAACTCCATAAGCAATCAAAGGAGCGAGCATTTTCCATTTGCTAATATGTAATGCTTTGAAAGCCCAAGCTCCAAGAAAACTCAAAGAAGCATAAGCAATCAAATGGGCGACTTTATCAGAGGCTTTGAACCTCACACTGGGCAGTTGCTCTAGTGTGCTCAAGGAAAGATACGCAATTGCTATCAATGTGATAACAAAAAGAACGAAAGGTATCTTATTAACAACATTCAAGTTAGGCACCCACTAGGGATTTGTAACTTTCCATATCCATCATCTCCTCTAGCTCAGATAAATCGCTGATTTCAATTTTTACAATCCAACCATCTCCATAAGGAGATTCATTGATGAGCCCAGGATTATCTCCTTCGTTTTCATCCAGTTCAGGATTGAATGCAAGTATTGTCCCGCTCACTGGCATGAACAATTCCGAAGTGGTCTTTACCGCTTCTACTGTACCAAAAACGTCATCTTTATCAATACTTTCGCCAACAGTATCCACCTCTACATAAACCAACTCTCCTAGCTCCTGTTGTGCAAAATCGGTGATGCCGATATAAGCAATATTGCCTTCTTCAATGCGAAGCCATTCATGCTCTTTTGAATATTTTAAGCCTTCTATAAACTCCATACGAATTCAATAATTTGTTTTGTGGTAATGGAACTGGCTCAAAAATAATTTTTTTTTCGATGTACGCCTACAAAATTTTCATTGTATGTGTAAAAATCATCTTACATAAGATGAAACTAGCCCTTTTTATGCACCCTCTTTTTGAGAAACTGGACGCCCGAAAAAAGCACTTTGCCTGATAGATGCAGGGCAAAGTGCTTTTGGTGTGTGGGTGTGATTTTTTTTTAAAAATTTCGATTCAGAATGATTTTTTGGTTGAAAACCTGTCCATCCTGGGTGATCTGCAAAATATACGTTCCACTAGGATTGTCTTCGATGGCGATTTCTTCGTGATAGCTACCAATGAAATCTTGGATAAATTCCCTGTAAATGGTTTTCCCAGTGATGTCCACAATGGTGATTTCAATAGGACTTGCTCTTTGAGAATCAAATTTCAGTTTGAAATTTCCTGCGGTTGGATTCGGGAAAAGGTCAAAAGATTGTAATTTTAAATCTCTTGTTTTTCCTAGGGCAGCTTGCTTTTCGCTTTGCTTTTGCTGCGCTAGATTTTGAGCTTTTTTGAGTAGCTCTTCTTTGTTACAATCCTCCCAGACCACGCTCCTTTTTTCACGTTGTCCTAATCTACCCTTTACTTTTTCTTTTTTTCCTTGACGGGAAATATTGATTTTGAGTTTTCTGTTGATGGTCTGTTTTTGGATAAAAGCAATGAGTTCGTCAATGTTATTTAAATCCACCCGATTGACCGTCTCTATAATGTCCCCTTTTTTCAATCCCATATCCTCGGCAGCCGTTTCTTCAAATACTTTAGTAATGATGATACCGCCCGTTTTCTCAAAGTTCTCAATCTCGACGCCTAGCCAAGGGACAATATCCACTTTGATTGTACGGCATTTAGCAGGCTTACTGGCCGCTTCATCGCATTTGTTTTCCCATTCTCGCATCCAACTGGGCTTTTTATCTCCTTTGCCGAATGTGTGGAACTGCCTGACGGCTCTTCCTTGTTGCAAAACCGCTTCTAGCTCTAATTGATTAGAACCTCTAAGGATTTCCAACTTTATTTTATCGCCTACCGCCTTGTTTTGAATAATATCAGAAAGGTGTTTGTGGTCGATGACCTCCTGTCCATTCACCTCTAAAATGATGTCACCTTTCAATAAACCTGCTTTTTCTGCGGCACTTTTCTTGATGACCCCAGAGAGGAGCGCTCCTTTTCCAGTACGACTGACATTCATGTAAACACCGAGCGTAGGACGAGCGTCACCGCTTATTTTTCGATTTTTTTTTTGATAATGACCTTCTTTTTTTCTTTTCCTTTCGCTGATTCTTTCAGTTGAATACCTTCTCGTTCTAAGCGTTTTTTGATTTCGGCATCTTCTAGGTTTCCTTCTTTGATGATAATCGTTTTATGCGTCCCTTCTTTCGCATCGATACCCTCTTCTTCGAGAAGCTCTTCAACCATTTTTTCGATTTCCTCTTCACTCACTTCCTTGCCTTCTTTGATGATAATCCGCTCTTTTTTAATAATAGTCTTGTCTCCCTTCTTCAAAATTTTCACATCATCATTATCATCCAAAATAATAACTTTGCCATCTTTTTGAATCCACTCGTTCTTCCCTTTAGTTGTTTTTTCTTTTCTAATGATGATTTCCTCCTCTACTTCTTCTTTCTGTATGGAAGCCTCATCCTCAACCTGAACATCCACATCAATCGTTTTCTCCCCGTTTTCACTGATAAGCTCTTTTTTGATAATCCGAACTTGCCTAGGAGACATTTTTCCTTCCTTATCATCAGATTCGATATTGACTTTTACATCGTCCCCTACATATTCCTCAATCATTTTGTCGATGTCTTCTACTTCATTTCCTTCTTTTTCTATACGCTCAATAGTTTCATTTCCGTCTTTATCTACCGTTTTTTTGATGATAAGCATCTTTTTGGTAGTTTTTTCTTGAGCAAAGGCATTGCCAGAAAAGAAAAGCAAGCAAAAAGAAAAACAAATAAACGTAATGATGTAGTTTCTTGTTAAATCCATGATAGATGACTTAAAAGTTAAAGATTGAGGATGTTTTTTTAAAGGGCAAAATCATAAGTGCTTGACAAAGCTAAAATTAACCTTTAAACTATACAATTAACAAAAAGTTAAGGAACAGTTAAAGGCTTTGTTGAAAAATGAGCAATAATTGATTAATTGTATAACCAAATGTATTTTAACGTATATTAAATGTTCTTCTTCGCACAATATTTTATTTTGAATGGGTAAACAGGTAATCTGGGGCATTGTTGGGTTGATGAGCGTGGCTTTGATAGGCATCATTGCTCTGCAAGCATTTTGGATTAAGTCTGCCTTGGATTTAGCAGATGAGCAGTTCGATAAATCGGTGACTTATGTGTTGAATAGCGTGACAAGTAAGTTGGAACGAATGGATCAAGATGCTGCGATGAGTATGGCAACGGATGAAGGCATCTTTGCAGATTCAACCTATCAATACTTTGAGGAGAAAGAAAGGACAATCTTATCTGAAGAGGCGCTTTCTGAACACTTATCCAAAGCAGAGGGCTTGCATAATTACGGTCAGTCTTGCAGTTGTCTGAATTGTGAGTCAGAGCGCAAAATGCGTATCAAAAAAAGGATTATCGCAGAACGTCAAAGCGGGCAGCTACTTTCTTTAAGCGAACGTATCCCAGTTGGCTATTTAGACGGGCAGGTAAAGAGTGCGATGAAGGGGATTGGACTAGACTTGGATTTTGAATATGGAGTGCTCTCCATTCAAAAGAGGGATTTTATTATTAAAAATGGGCAATATTTAGTTTTAGATGATAGTCCCAATATTACGCCAGTTTCTCTAGGTGAAAATGATAATTTATCGAATGTAGATCCTTTGTACAATAGCCGATATGAGCTAGCTATTTTCAGACAATCGGCAGCGGACCCTGGTTATTTGAAATTTTATTTCCCAGGAAGAACGGGTTATGTTTGGAGTACGGTGATGTGGACTTTCTTGAGTGGATTGCTTTTTACAGGAATCATCTTATTCTGTTTCATTTACACAGTGAGGGAAATTATCCGTCAGAAAAAATTATCCAAAATAAAATCCGATTTCATCAATAACATGACGCACGAGTTCAAGACTCCGATTGCCACGATTTCTTTGGCAGCGGATTCTATTACTAGCCCGATGATTATCGACCAAAAACAAAAAATTGAGCGATTTGCAGGTATTATCAAGCAAGAAAATCGCCGTATGAATCGTCAAGTGGAGAAGGTTCTACAGATAGCACTATTGGATAAAAAGGATTTCCAACTAAAGTACACTGATTTGGACATGAACCAAATCATTACCAATGCGGTCAGGAATATTAACCTTCAAGTAGAACAAAAAGGAGGAGAAGCTACCGCATTGCTAGAAGCGCAAAACGTGAACATACAAGGAGATTTGACTCATATATCTAATGTGGTGAACAATCTCTTAGACAACGCCAATAAATACACACCAGAAAAACCAATTATCACGGTCACTACCAAAGATATGCCTAATGGTATCCAGATAAGTGTCAAGGATAATGGGATAGGAATGAATAAAGAGGCTCGCAAACATATTTTTGATAAATTTTATCGAGTGCATACAGGCAATTTACATGATGTGAAAGGGTTTGGTTTAGGACTCAGTTATGTAAAAGCCATTATGACAGCTCATAACGGACAAATAGATGTCAAGAGCGAATTAGGGAAAGGGAGTGAATTTATTTTGTTCTTACCTCATAGACAAGACAACTAATTCCTCTCCGATTGACTTTATTATTATAATAAGAACCTCCAACTTTAAAAAACATAGATTATGTCTGATACGAAGATTTTATTAGCGGAAGATGACCAGAATTTTGGCGATGTACTACGCTCTTATTTAGAGATGCATGGCTTTCATGTAACACTTGCTAAAGATGGTCAAGAAGGTTTGGAAAAATACAACAAAGGAGAATTTGATTTATGTATTTTTGATGTGATGATGCCTAAGAAAGATGGCTTCACATTGGCAAAAGAAATTCGAGAAAAAGATACTACAACACCTATTATATTCTTGACGGCAAAGACGTTGAAAGATGATGTATTGCAGGGTTTCAAAATAGGAGCCGATGATTATATCACAAAACCGTTCAGCTCGGAGGAATTGTTGTACCGTATCCAAGCCGTACTGAAGCGCAGCCAAAACACTGTCGTCAAAGAAGAAGACGAGCGAAAAGAGTTTGAAATCGGTAAGTACCACTTCAATTATCCGTTAAGGATTCTGACTTTTCAAGACGGGGAAGAGAAAGAAGAAGCAAAGCTTTCTCCCAAAGAATCACAATTGCTACGCATGTTTTGCGTGTATAAAAATGATATTCTGCCACGCTCTGAAGCACTTACCAAAATCTGGGGAGAGGATACTTACTTCACAGCGAGAAGTATGGACGTTTTCGTCACCAAGCTGAGAAAATACCTGAAGCGAGATGAAAACATTGAAATCGTCAATATCCACGGCAACGGTTTCCAGTTGTTGGTGAAGGAAGAAGAAAAGGCATAAAATAATCTGATTGGCGAACGGGTGGTATCATAGCGTAATATTACCCGTTCGTCATTATATACAACGATGACAATGTCCTCTAAAAAAGGATTAAACTTAGCTATTGATATTGGAAACACCCGTGTGAAGATAGGTGTTTTCCAAAAGGACAAATTGATTCTAAAAGAGATATTTGCGCCTATTTCTCCACAAATTTTAAGTTCCTTTTTAAAAAAACACACCTTTTTTCCATCAAAAGTCATCTTATCATCAACTGCGAAACGCAATAATGATTTGGAGGACTATCTATCTGACCATTTTTTTTACCTAAATTTGTCGCCCCAAACGGCGCTGCCCATCAACATTGATTATTCGACGCCTGAAACACTAGGAAAAGATAGGATAGCAGCAGTCGTAGGTGCGCAAGACCTTTTTCCTGATGAGAATGTACTCGTGATTGATGCAGGGACCTGCATTACTTATGAGTTGCTAAATGCATCAGGAACCTATTTAGGCGGAAATATTGCTCCAGGTATAGAGATGAGATTGAAAGCAATGCATCATTTCACAGCAAGATTGCCAAAAATCGAAAGGCAGCGTTTGGATAAAGATTGGGGTTATAGTACCGAAACAGCCATTAGGACGGGTGCACAGCAAGGCGCTCTGCTCGAAGTAGAAGGTTTTATTCGGTTCTATCAAGGGCTTTTTGCCAACCTTAACGTTGTCTTAACCGGCGGGGATTCAGATTTTTTTGAAAAGAATCTGAAAACTAAGATATTTGTCAACCAAAATTTAGTCTTGCTGGGACTGAATAAAATTTTGAACTATAATGCGCAGCTTGAAAACTAAGCTTTTAATATTGTTGGTAGGAATGTTGGTGTTGCCATTGTTGTCTATGGCGCAACCCAAAGATAACGATCCTTATTCTCGTTTGGGGTTCGGCTCTTTACTTCCAATAGATTTTGTAGCCCCTTCAAGTTTAGGAGGCTTGGGCGCAGTATATCATGACCAATATCATCTCAATTTATCCAATCCTGCTGCGAGCAGCTTCCTAGATTACACTTCATTTGAAGTAGCTGCGTACGCTCGTTTTTCGTCATTGAAAAACAATACAGGAGAATATGAAGGTTGGGGTGGTAATTTGGGATACATGGCATTGGGTTTCCCATTGCAAAACCCGTTAAACAGGTTAACAGAAAGAAAATCTTCACCTGTTACTTGGGGGATGAGCCTAGGACTGGTGCCTAATACACAGGTCGCTTACAATATAGAAACCGTCCAAACGGTCGCAGATGCAGAAGTGATCACAAATTATCAAGGTACTGGTGGGACATACCGATTTGTATGGAATAACTCTTGGAAGTACAAGAATATATCTGCTGGGGTAGGACTTGGGTACATGTTTGGAAAGATTGGCTCTGAAAAGACAGATACTTTTGTCGACTTCTTTTTACCTTACAACAATCGTTTTGTTGAAGAGGTCAGCGTTGGTGGTGTTACATGGAATGCAGGTTTGATTTATGATTATATAATTCCTAAATCAAAAGAAGCGTTGAGAAAAGACCCTAGGAGAACAAAACTTAGTGTTGGCTTCTACGGAAATACCGCTTATAAGCTGAATACCGAATCCAATTTGACTTACTTAAGTGAGGAAGGAACTTTCGGAACTGCCATTGATACAATTAACCATGTAACAGGTCTGGAAGGTACGATCACCTATCCGAGTGACTTCTCTTTAGGTGTCATGTACAGCAAAGACTATTCTTGGAAAATAGGGGCGAGCACTAAATTTACAAAATGGTCTGATTTCACAGAGGGCGATCAACCAAGTCAGGGTATTCTGAATAATTCTACACTATTAGATACATGGAGATTCTCCTTAGGAGGAGAGTTTACACCTGATTATCGTTCTTACAATAACTTTTTGAAAAGAATACGTTACCGTTTTGGTACTTTTTATAGCCAAGATGCTCGTGATTTTAACGGGCAATTAACGCAGTACGGTGTATCATTAGGTTTCGGTATTCCGTTAATACTACAGAGAGGATTACCTTCTTTTGTGGACATAGGGCTAGAGATGGGACGAATCGGTAATGACTCCGACGCACTTCAACAAACCTATGGAAGATTAACAGTGGGCTTCACCTTAAACGACAATTCCTGGTTCATTAAACGAAAATTTGACTAATTATGAAACTACTGAAAAATCTATTACCTCTACTATTGGCTATGGCCATTCCTGCTGGGAGCTTGATTGCGCAGTGCGCTACTTTCTCTACAGCGGATAAGGGAGAAGAGGCGAAAACAAACCACGTTCTTTATCGGGACTTGGTGAAACAGAAAAACTATCAAGAGGCTTTTCCTTTATGGGAAAAAGCATATAGCGTAGCACCCGCAGCGGACGGACAACGTAATTTCCATTACAAAGATGGGCGCTTGATTTACAAAGCTAAATTTGAAATGGCTACGGATGCTGCTGAAAAGAAAAGTTATGCAGATATGGTCGTAAAGTTATACGACGAAGAAATGGAATGTTACCCTAAATTGGGGGGCAGAGATAGAATAGGCTATTTGAATGGTAGAAAAGGCTATGATATGTTCTACATTTTCAATAGTGACTATGTTGCAACTTTAGCTGCATTGAGTAAATCTATTGAAGCCTCAGGCAATGATTCCGAATATATCGTTTTGGCGCCTTATGCAACTATCACTGTTTATAACTATACCAATAAATTGGTAGACAAGGACGGAGCAAGGGCAGCTTATAAATTGTTGAATGAAATTGCTGACCATAATATTGCCAATAACGAAAAACTAGCGGACTACTACAAATCGGCTAAAGCATCTGTCAATGCAGAATTTGCAAAAATTGAAGCAAATATTTTTGATTGTGATTATTTCCGCCCTAAATTGGTAGAACGCTATAAAGCTGACCCCGACAACCGTGAGAATTATAGAGCGGTTTATGCAGAGATGATACAAAGAGGTTGTGATAAGGAAGACCCTATCTTGAAAGAAATTTTATCAAAAGATGCGTCTTTTATTGCTTCTGAAAAAGCACGTATCAAAGAGGAGTTTGCTCAAAATAACCCAGGTGTAATGGCTAAGAGATTATACGACTCTGGAGATTATGATGCGGCGATTGCGAAGTATCAGGAAGCTATTAGTGGTACCACAGAATCTGATAAAATCTCTAAGTATAACTACTCTATAGCTAATATCAAGCACAGAAAGAAGAAAGATTACTCAGGAGCACGTAGCTACTATCTTAAAGCAGCAGAAGCCAATTCAGGATGGGGAGACCCTTACATGAAAATCGGTGAAATGTATGCCGCAAGTGCGAGTAGCTGTGGGAAAGATGCCTTCTCTAAAGCAGCTGCAATCTGCGCAGCGATGGACATGTGGGGGAAAGCAAAATCTATAGATTCTAGCGTAGCGGGAAAAGCCAATCAATTGATTGGAAGGTATAGCCAATATTTGCCCGCTAAAGAAGATGCACACATGAGGAGTGTTAGTGAGGGGCAATCTTATAAAGTTGGCTGTTGGATACAAACGACAACAAGAATCAGATTGAAATAATTTCACATTAATAAAATACTAAAAAAGCCGTGTTCTTCTTGTGGAGAACACGGCTTTTTTGTATTATTACAAAAGAGGTACTGTACCTGAAAAACCTACCAAACGTCAGAAAAGAAAATTCTGAGAGCATTCCTTTTTTAGACACTCCTCGTTTTTTATTAGAATGAGGATATAAAATTTGATACGATGCAAAAACTAAAGATTTTGTACGCTATGCTTTTACTTATTGTGATAGCGTGTACCCCTAAAGTAGTAGAAGAAACTGCTAAAGAACCCGTGACCGAACCTGAAGAAACGATTGTGGATGAGAACCTAAGTCCTTGTAAGAAATTCTCGGATTCTGGAAATGAATTACTCGCAAGGGAGAAATATGTCCTCTATCGGGATGAGATGAAAATGAAAAACTATCCCGAAGCCTACAAGCTTTGGCAAGAGGTGTACGAAATGGCTCCAGCAGCGGATGGGCGTCGGAATACGGTCTATGCAGATGGTATCAAGATTTATCAATATTTTCTAAAAGAAGAAAAAGACGAGGCGAAACAAGGTGAATATGTGGATAAGATATTCGCACTTTATGACGAGGTTGCCGAATGTTATGAAGGGGATAAGGGATATGTAAAAGCGAGAAAAGCATTTGATTTGTATTACCGCTATCCAGAACGAGCAAGTGAGCAAGAAAAGTATCAAATGTTCAAAGAAGCAATCGCTATAGATGGGATGAAAACGAGGGACTTTGTGGTCAATCCTTTTACAGATTTGATGATTCGTTTATTCTTGAAGGATGAAATTCCAATGACAGAAGCGCAGGAAAATGCACGTTTCATCATGGATAGGATTGAGCAAGGAACGAAGGACTGCAAAGGGACGGGTTGTGAAAGATGGGCGATTATCAAGGATTACGCACCACTTCGCCTAGAGGAGTTGGAAGGCGTGAAAGGTTTTTATGACTGTGCTTATTTCCAAGAGAAATATTATCCGATGTACCAAGAAGAACAAGATGATTGTGATGTGATAGACGTGACCCTTGGACGGTTTTTGTGGGGCGGTTGTCCTACCAATGACGCCAAAGTTGTAGGACTGAGTGCAGCAAAGCGTTCAAAATGTGGAAAAGAGGAGGAAGAAGAAGAAGAGGAGATAAAAACATCTTCTACAGCTGTGCTTGCTTATAGGGCTTTAAAATCTGGGGATTTTGCTACAGCCGCTCGGTTATATCCGCAGGCAGCAGCTGAATCTACAGACAACATGAAGAAAGCCCGCTACCTTTTCACTGCCTCCAAGATCAATTATGCCCACTTAAAAAAATATTCCACCTCAAGAAGCCTAGCAAGGGAAGCCCTAGAATACCGCTCTAACTGGGGCGAACCATATATCTTAATAGGGAAGCTGTACGCATCCAGCGGTCCATTGTGCGGTCCTGGGCGTGGTTTTGATAGCCAGCGAGTGGTCTGGGCAGCAATAGATAAATGGAATCAAGCGAAATCGGTCGACCCATCGGTAGCAGGGGAAGCAAACAAACTGATTAATCGTTACAATGCTTTCATGCCGAATAACGAAGATGTATTTATGAAAAACCTTAAAATAGGACAGAGCTATACGGTGCCTTGTTGGATACAAGAAAAAACGAAAGTTAGAGCCGTTAAGTAGAAAATATAATCAGCGGATAAAGGGAGACTCAAATCAGGGGTTTCCCTTTATCTTTTTATTTGAAGGTACTAAACGGTATTTCAAGATAAGGGTAACTAGAAGACAACTAAATTGAATTTTATTTTCGATATTTATGAAAGCAATAATAAAATTACGAATATGAAAAATACTTTAGGATTAGCATTTTGTTTGTTTTTTACGTCTGTTTTGTTCGCACAGCAAGAGCATATTACGAAATGTGCGACAAGAACCATCCATGAAAATCAACAGAAACTTGGATTGCTTGAAAATGATGATGTTTTTGAGGCATGGATGCGAGAAAAGCGACTAGAAATCAGCCAGAG
The DNA here is from genome assembly GCA_020630355.1 of Saprospiraceae bacterium. Lineage (GTDB taxonomy): Bacteria > Bacteroidota > Bacteroidia > Chitinophagales > Saprospiraceae > JAHDBJ01. The sequence continues at coordinate 3,506 of JAHDBO010000024.1, read as the reverse complement.
AAGCACTCGTAGAAATATCCTGAAGGTTCCCGTGGTGGTGCATGTGATTCATAATGGTGAAGCGGAGGGCATTGCTCCTAATATTTCCGATGCTCAGATTCTATCTCAAATTCAAACTTTAAATGAGGATTTCAGAAAGATGGCAGGCACGCCAGGTGATAATACGCATCCAGATGGAGTTGATTTAGAGATTGATTTTGAGTTGGCTAAAATAGATGAACAAGGCAATCCTTCGAATGGTATCAACAGAGTAGAATGGGGCGCTTTTGATTATACCGACGAGTTTTTGGAGTCTGTAGTGAAGCCAGCAACGGTTTGGAACCCTGATTTTTTCTTGAATGTCTGGGTTTGTAGCGTCATTAATTCTGATGCTGGTGCTGGTCTCTTGTTGGGATACGCTCAGTTCCCTAAAACGGACCTTGATGGGATTCCTATCAACCCTGGTAGCAAAAACACGGATGGAGTTGTGATAAATGCAAGGTATTTTGGGTCTAAAGATCTAGACGATGGGAGTTTCGATGTGGATTTTTTCAGCAGGGGAAGAACCTTGACCCATGAGATTGGGCATTTTCTAGGTTTGAGACATATTTGGGGGGATGGTGATTGTAGCGCAGACGATTACTGTGAAGATACCCCCAATCAGAGTGGGGCGACCAATGGCTGTCCCACTACTAAGAACACCTGTGGCTCGGACGATATGTTTCAAAACTATATGGATTATTCCAATGATGGCTGCATGAATATATTCACCAATTGCCAAAAGGGAAGGGTGGACGTCGTCATGGAGAATAGTATCCGTAGGAATACACTGCCTACCTCTCCTGCTCTAGGGACCAACAGCGGCTTCTCCTTTTCAGGACGAGTGATAGATGGTGACAGTGGACAACCCGTTCCACACGCTAGATTGAGTTTTGATGGCGATTTTTTACCTAAAGTGACTGCGGACGCCAACGGAGAATTTACGATTGATAATTTCTTTGCGGATAAATATGACGTAACAGTCGGTGCGTGGGGTTATATAACAAAAGAGGTCGACGATGTAACCGTTGATTCTAACACAGGGGCAGTTATTTTTGAAATCAACAAGGGGCTAGAAGATGCCTTCGCCTTGGATTTGGGCTGGGAAGTAACAGGCGATGCCAATGTCCTATTCAGGTTAACGTCTCCTATTACCTCCAAAATGAACAATAGCAATGGTGCTGCGGCTTCTGACCCAGGGAGCGAAATCAGTGGTGATGTCGGGCGTATGTGTTATATGACGGGTGCCGTAGGAGGCTTGAGTGCTTGGAGTGATGTAGACAATGGTTTTACGCGTATTACCTCGCCAGAGTTTGATTTGACCAATTATAGCTATCCTGTAGTAAGCTTCTTTTCTTGGTTTTCTAATAGAAAACTGAATTCTGCAGCCGCTACGCCAGATGACTTCTTAACCGCCTACCTTACAAATGGTACAGATACGGTAATGATTTTCCAACAAGATGCCAGCGACGAATCTGAAATGTCGAAGTGGAAGTTGAGAGAATTTATTGTCCAAGATTATATTTCTATCACGTCTACGATGAAATTGATGATAGAGACGAGTGATAACGTGACTTCTAGCAATGGGCATGTCGTCGATGCGGCCATTGATTTCTTCTCCGTCAAAGAAGGCTCAACAAGCACAAGAGACTTGGACGAAGTAAATCAATTTAGCCTTAACCCTAATCCAACAAATGGGGTTTTAAACCTTTCCTTTGAGACAGATGTAAATGTAAACCTGGAGATGAGTGTCTTGAATGTTGTAGGACAAGAAGTTTTGCGCCAGAACCTAGGGCAGGTAAATGGAATCGTGAATGAAGACATTGATTTAAGTGGAAATTCAAAGGGAATTTATTTCGTTCAGTTGCGTTCTGGAAATAAGGTTAAAACAAAGAAAATTATTCTTTATTAGAATAGGCATCATTCTGTTTTCGATTTTGGCAACAGCAGTAGGCTATAAAGGAATGAATTTCAATCTAATATCTAAAAGGCTAATTACTAAAATCTAATTTACAATTAATGAATGTACGCTTGTGGCTTATAGGGTTGCTCGTTTTTACTTTCGTGAAAACGACCGCTCAAAGCAAATTAAAAACAGCAATACAAAAATTTATAAAAGAAGAATCCCTCACTCCTGCGAGTGTAGGGATTTGTCTTTTGGATGTGAAAACAGGGAAAGTTGTTGCTCAACACGATTCTAAAAAAAGCCTTAGCCCCGCTTCCTCTTTGAAGCTGGTGACCACAGCGACTGCTCTGGCATTGCTTGGAGAAAACTATCGCTTCAAGACAGTATTGCAGTACGATGGCACTATTAATAATGGGGTACTGGATGGTAATATCTACCTAAAAGGCTATGGCGACCCAACCTTGGGTTCTGATAAAATGGAAGGGGTCTTACTTTTGGACGAACTGCTCAATCGCTTGACCGAAGCCATTAAAAAAGAAGGGATCACCTCTATCAACGGTTTGGTAGTTGGAGATGCCTCGTATTTTTCCACGGAAGTGGCAGCCCCATCTTGGCAATGGAACGACCTAGGGAACTATTACGCAGCAGGGGCTTTTGGTTTGAATATCCATGAAAATTTGTACTATCTCGCTTTTCTCCAAAATCAATCCCTAGGAGCCAAACCTAAAATCCATAAAATAGAACCAGTTGTTCCCAATATGTTGATGATAAATGAGGTGCAAAATGCAGCATCAGACTCTGGAGATAATGCCTATATCTATGGCGCACCTTACAGCTTTACCCGTTTTGTAAGGGGCACAATTCCTGTTGGTTCGAGTACCTTTACGATAAAAGGAGCAATTCCAGACCCACCACTGATGGCGGCACAACTCTTAAATAAACGACTGCGTGCCAAAGGTATTGAATCACGAGGGCTATCTTCTACTCAACTGGAGTTGAATCGAGAGGGACGTCAACTAAGTAAATCCAGAAAGACAATAGATACAATAGAGTCTCCTACGCTAGGCGAAATCGTGAAACGAACCAATTTAGAAAGTATTAATCTATATGTAGAGACCATGCTTCGAGCAATTGGTAAAAAACGATTTGAAGAAGGTAGTCCAGAGAAGGGTTTGGATGCGATTTATGAATATTGGAGGGAGAAGGGTATGCCTCTAGAAGGCTTTTTTATGGAAGATGGCAGCGGTTTATCTCCTAGGACAGCAGTATCAACCTTTCATTTGGCGAAGCTATTACAGATAGTCGCCAAAAATAAAACCATTTATCCTGCTTTTGAAGCGTCACTTCCAGTAGGAGGCAAAACAGGGACACTTAAACGAATGTTTAGAGGAACGATTGGAGAAGGTCGAGTCCTTGCCAAGACGGGGTCGATGGAACGCATTCGGAGCTACACAGGCTATATCAAAAAGAAGAATGGACAGCAACTATCTTTTTCGATTATTGTTAATAATTACACAGGTCCAACATGGACTTTGGTGAGAAAAATTGAGAAGCTTTTGATTGAAGCGGTGAGGTGAGCAGT
>JAHDBO010000357.1 GCA_020630355.1 Saprospiraceae bacterium | reverse complement strand
GCTATAAAAGAATGATTTTCAATCTAATATCTAAAGACTAATTACTAATATCTGATTTTAGAATAAAATCTATTCTATCTAACATCTATCTACTAATATCTAAAATCTATATACGAACATGAGAGTCTTAACCTTACTTTTTTTAAGTTTTACTTTAATGATGTCCTGCAATCAATCTCCTGAAAAAGTGGATATTCAAAACCCCGTTATTCCAGTCACTTATCCTGAGACAGCAACAGTTGACCATAGCGACGACTATTTTGGAACGAAAGTAGCCGACCCGTACAAATGGCTCGAAATAGACACCGCAGCAGATGTGGAAGCTTGGGTAAAAGAGCAGAACAAAGCGACTTACGGCTATTTGAGCCAAATTGATTACAAAGATAAAATCAAAGAACGCTACGAAGAGTTGTTCAACTACCCGAAGTTGTCTTCTCCATTCAAAGTGGGCGATTATTATTTCTTTTATAAAAATGATGGCTTACAAAATCAATCGGTCATCTATTTCCAGAAGGGATTGGACGGTGAGCCTGAGGTTTTCCTAGACCCGAACACAGCGAGCGAGGACGGAACAACAGCGATGAGCTTGGTTGGTTTTTCTAAAGATAATAAATACGCAACGCTTTCGATCCAAGAAGCAGGCTCGGATTGGAGAACCTTCAAGGTAATGGAAGTGGCTACGAAAAAGGAATTGTCGGATGAGTTGAATTGGGTGAAATTCTCTGGTGCGTCTTGGGCTGGCGATGGTTTTTTCTACAGCCGTTACCCTGCTCCTAAAAAGGGGAAGGAACTCTCTGGCGACAATAAAGGACACTCTGTCTATTACCATAAAGTAGGGACGCCTCAATCTTCGGACGAACTCATTTATACCAATAAAGAAAACCCGAATATCTATCATTTTGTATCGGTGAGCGAAGATGAGCAGTGGTTGTTCTTGTATGCACAACCTGGTACGGATGGTTTTTCTACTTACTTCAAGAAGGTAGGGGATAAGGGCGATTTCAAGCTATTGTACGGGGGCGACAAGCAGAAAAACTCTGTGGTTCACACGATTGGGGATAAATTCTTGGTGCAGACCGATATTGATGCGCCCAAGTACCGCCTAGTCGAAGTGGACTCGAAAAACCCAGCTGTAGAAAACTGGAAAGACATCATTCCTGAAAAGGACAATCTGTTGAGGGGAGTCAATACAGGCGGTGGCAAGTTGTTTGCCAACTACCTTCAAGATGCTACAAGCAAGATATTCCAGTATGATTATGATGGTAGCAATGAGAAAGAAATCAACCTACCGGGCAAGGGTTCGGCAGGTGGTTTTGGTGGCAATGAAGACCACAAAATCTTATTCTATAGCTTTACTTCTTTCGTCTATCCTGGGACTATCTTTAAATATGATGTTGCTACTGGTGAATCGGACGAGTTCCACAAAACGGAGCTGAAATTCAATCCAGAAGACTACGTAGAGAAGCAAGTATTCTATACGAGCAAAGACGGTACAAAAGTGCCGATGTTCATCGTACATAAGAAAGGCATCGAACTGGATGGCAAGAACCCGACTTACTTGTACGGTTACGGTGGATTCAATGTAAGTTTGACGCCAAGCTTTAGTGCTTCTCGGATTATTTTGTTGGAAAATGGCGGTATCTACGCCATGCCGAACCTGCGTGGTGGTGGCGAATACGGGGAAGAATGGCACAAGGCAGGGATGTTGCAGAACAAGCAAAATGTGTTTGACGACTTCATCGCAGCAGGGGAGTACCTCATCAAAGAAGGCTACACTTCCAAGGAGAAATTGGCGATTGCTGGTGGCTCGAACGGTGGTTTGCTAGTCGGTGCTTGTATGACACAGCGTCCAGATTTATTTGCGGTGGCATTTCCTGCGGTTGGTGTGATGGATATGTTGAAATACCACCAGTTCACGGTTGGTAAAGGCTGGATTCCTGAGTATGGCTGTGCGGATTCGACGGAGGTGGACTTCAAAAATCTATACAGCTATTCTCCATTGCACAACTTGAAAAAAGGCGTCCAATATCCTGCGACGATGGTGACCACTGCCGACCACGACGACCGTGTGGTACCAGCGCACTCCTTCAAGTTTGCGGCACAACTACAAGAATCGCACGAGGGCGAGAACCCTGTTTTAATTCGCATCAGTGTGGATGCTGGACACGGTTCGGGCAAACCAACCCACATGATTATCGACGAGCAAGCGGATATTTGGTCTTTCTTCTTTTACAATACCAACTCTCCTGTAAAATACGA
>JAHDBO010000356.1 GCA_020630355.1 Saprospiraceae bacterium | reverse complement strand
CCACTGTTTCGCAATTAGGGCAGGTTTAAACCGTTCTACATAAGCTCCACCCTCCTGAACCAATCGCTGGCGCAATGCCGAATCCGTCAAAGTCTGTTCGATGCCCTCGGCGATACTCGCTGGTTCATTAGGATTGATGTACACCGCCCCTGGTCCAGCTGCTTCAGGAAAGCAACTGCCCTCGCTCGTCACTACTGGCGTACCTCCATGCAATGCCTCAATAATCGGGATACCAAAGCCTTCAAAAAAGGAAGGATAAACCATCACCGCTGCCCCCTGATAGATAGCCGGGAAATCAACAAAAGATGGATTTTCTAGGAACTGTACTTGCTTTGATAAGGCATGTTGAGCGATATACCTTTGTACTTCTTTTTTATAACCTTTCCCATCTCCGATAACCACTAAGGGCAAACTCAAATCCTTGGGCAGCAAATCCAATGCCTTGACCAATCCTAGGAGGTTTTTTCGCTCGATAATAGAACCTACATACAGTAAATATTCCTTGGGGAGTTGATATTTTTCTCTAGTAGACTGTATTTCGAGTGCTGTTTTTTTAGTATAAAAAATAGGGTCACAAGATTGGTAAATGACTTCAATTTTTGAAGGATTTATTTTATAAAAATCCATTAAATCCCGCTTCGTCTGCTCCGTGATTGCGACGACTTTATCGGCTCTTTGGGCAGCACTTTTGAACTTAGCCCGATATATTTTTCGGTCCATCCATTTATAAAAAGAAGGATAGCGCTCGAATATCAAATCATGCATCGTGACGACGGATTTGATATTCGTCTTTTCGATTCCTAGGGGCAATTCATGGCTCAATCCATGAAATATTTCGATTCCTTCACGAGTCAAATCCTGCTTAATACCCGAAGTTCGCCACCAAGCTCCTAGGATTTTTTTCTGAGGAGCGAATACATCGACATTCTTGTATTGCTGCCAGTCATCCACACGGGGATGTGTCCTTTTTTTTGGTGTAAATAAGGTATAATCGTGCTCAGGACAATAGTGGGCGAGTGTACTCAGCAATGTCCGACTATAATTTCCCAATCCAGTGAAGTTCCAAAAATAGCGTTTGGCGTCAAATCCGATTTTCATGCCACAAAGATACACCAACGAAAGAAATTCTAGCTTTATCCCAAGTCCACAAGCATTCATCTAATTAGGCTGCATTTTCCAAAAACAAATTCTATTTTTACCACTATGAATGCAATGTCCATCAGGCGATTTGTGGGAGCAGTCTATGATTTCCTAAGCAAGCGAGCGGTTTACCACTCCTTGTTTTGGATAACTTTCCTTTTGTTGTATGTTATCGTACAGGAAATGTCTTCCGATAGAGGTTTGGGCTTCACCCTGACCAATGCCCTGATAACGGTCTTTTTCTATGCCTTAATTGTCTACTTTAACGTACTCTATTTGATTCCGAATTTCCTTTCGGGAAAAAAATTCCTGCGCTATTGTGCCATTTTGGTCGTCTCCGTTTTTGTAGTGGCTTATTTGAAAATATTCACGATGTACCTCCGTTTTTATGGCGACCCCGTGAACCAAGCCCTAATAGTCGATCGGCAAGAATATTTGTTTCTATTAACTTTTATTGTAGCAGGTTTTTCTACCATTTCCAAAATCATCACCGATTGGATTCGGCATCAACGAGAGCGGCAGGTCCTACAGACGCAGACCATGCAGTCGGAGTTGAAATTCTTGCGTTCTCAAATTAATCCACACTTCTTGTTCAATACCTTGAACAACCTTTATGCCTTGACCCTCAAAAAATCGGATAAAGCCCCCGAGATTGTCTTGAAGCTCTCCGAGATGATGCGCTATATGTTGTACGAGTGCAACGAGAAGCGTGTCCCATTGATTAAGGAGGTCAACTATCTCCACAATTACTTGGACTTGGAGCGACTGCGCCAAGGTAAAAATGTAGAAATCAACATCGAAGTCAATGGTGTGGTCAGTGACCAGATGATAGCGCCTTTGATGTTTATTCCTTTTGTGGAAAACAGCTTCAAGCACGGGCTGAGCAACCAGATTGCACAAGGATTTGTCAATATCGAATTGGATGTAGCAGACAACGATTTGAGATTATTTATTGAAAACAGTAAACCCGAACGACTGCCCATCCAAGAGCCCAAGCGGAGCGGTGGCATCGGCTTAGTGAACGTCCGCAGACGATTAAACCTCCTCTACCCTGACAACTACGACCTGGAAATCAAAGACAAACCCAACAGCTATGCGGTGGAGTTGAACTTGGATTTGTCGAC
>JAHDBO010000023.1 GCA_020630355.1 Saprospiraceae bacterium | reverse complement strand
ACAATTTTACATAAATGTCCTTTATTTTTGTAACCTCGAAGCACCTATAAGAACATGATAACGTTTACTTCGAGCAAACGCTTTTTTTTATCGACTAAACCTGTTTCCTTTAATCCATGTTACACGTGTAACAATCAATCATAAACTATGTTTTTTAATATCCTATTCTTAGCTATTCATACATTCTATATCAGCATCACTCAAGTTCAGTATAATGAAGATACAGATGCTATTGAGGTTTCGATGAAGCTTTTTACAGATGATTTAGAAAAAGCACTGGAAGCGAGAACGACCGAAAGGCTTTACCTGAACACAGAGAAAGAAAATAAAAAAGCAGACTTACTGCTTAGAGAATACCTAAAACGGCACTTCAAAATAACTGTCGACGATAAGGAACATGAAATCAATTTCTTGGGAAAAGAATATGAAGACGATGCGACTTGGTGTTATATCGAAGTCAAAAACATAGGTGGGAAGCTTGAAAAAATCAACATTCAAAATAGCACACTGACCGATACATTCGACGGACAAGCCAACCTTGTACACTGCTCTTATAAAGGCAAAAAAAAGAGCCTTTTATTTAAAAAAGACTCTTCAAGTAAAGATGCTATTTTCTAATGTTACACGTGTAACATTCAAGAATGTCTTTCCAATAAATAAGGTTTGAAACTATCATAGGAAGTATCCATTAAGGTTGCTTCCTTTTTCTTTTCTCTCAATGACTCTAATCTTTCAGGAATAGAAATGGAAGTATTCAAGGTCTGTTCTACTTCATCTACAAACTTAGATGGATGCGCTGTTTCTAATACAACTCCCTGAAAATTTGGATAAGACTTCTGAAAATCTCGTAATGCCAAATAACCAACCGCGCCATGAGGGTCGATTACATAGCCATACTTATCATAAACCTCCTTTAGCCCTACTCTAGTCTCCGCATCATTATAACTGAACCCATGAATATCTGATTTCATATCAGACCAAGACTTTCCATAAATATCCAACATTCGAGCAAAATTGCTAGGCGCACCAACATCCATTGCATTCGAAATAGTGGGCACAGAAGGGCGAGGCTTGTAATCACCAGTTTCCAAATATTGAGGTACAACATCGTTGGCATTGGTTGCAGCTACAAATTTATCAATTGGCAAGCCCATCAGCTTTGCTAAAAGCCCAGCCGTCAAATTACCAAAATTGCCACTAGGCACAACAAAAGCCACTGGCCTTGATTTATCCTTTAATTGCTTGAACGCCTCGAAGTAATAAAAAGCCTGTGGGATCAATCGGGCGATATTGATGGAGTTTGCAGAAGACAAACGAATTTTCTCATTCAAGTCCTTGTCCAAAAAAGCTTGCTTCACCAGTGCCTGACAATCATCGAAAGTACCTTCTACTTCTATCGCTTCTATATTATGACCAAGTGTCGTTAATTGTTTTTCTTGGAGTAAACTTACTTTTCCTGAAGGATACAAAATGACTACTTTGATACCCGGTGTTTTATAAAATCCTGCTGCCACTGCTCCTCCCGTATCTCCAGACGTTGCCACCAAAATGACCAACTCCTTATTGTTCCCTTGGTTAAAATAACTCATTAGCTGTGCCATAAAGCGCGCACCAAAATCTTTGAACGCCAAAGAAGGTCCATGAAATAATTCAAGGATGTGTGTCTCTTCATCCAAGCTCACCACTGGAGCAGGGAAGTTGACCGCTTTCTGAATTAAGCCCTGCAAATCCGCTTCAGGAATACACCCTTGAAAAAGGGTTTTGCAAACTTCAAAAGCAATTTCTTGAAAAGAGTAACTTTCTAAGTTCTCAAAAAAAGAGGCTGGTAGCTTAGGAATTTCGACTGGCATAAATAAGCCGTTATCGTCAGGTAGCCCCTTCATGACCGCTTTGGAAAGAGAAGCTATATTTTGTTTATTGTTTGTACTATATAGTTGCATCGCTTAAAATTTTATCGCTCCTTCTTGATTGATTTTAGAAACGAAGATTTTGGATTCGATTTTAGCTTTCGCAAAAATTGCTTGCATCGCCTCCCCTGCTGCTTGTGCTTTAAGAGAGTTATTACTCAACGCAAAAATGGACGGTCCCGCTCCTGAAATACTACAACCTAAAGCACCCGCTTCGATGGCAGCGTTTTTGACTTCATAGAAATTCGGAATCAACGTTGCCCTTTGAGGCTCGATAATAACATCATTCAAAGAACGACTGATTAAATCAAAATCGGAATGCATCAAACCGATAATGAAACCTGCAAGATTTCCGCTTTGCTCTATACACTTACTTAGCGGAACTTGGTCTGATAAAACCGCTCTAGAAGCACTCGTCAAAATTTCAATTTCTGGATAGACAACCGTTGCATACAATCCTCTTGGCGTTGGCAAGCGATGGACATCCAGCGTCTTATTATCTCTAATCAAAACGATACCTCCCAAAAGTGAAGGTGCTACATTATCTGCATGCCAAGCACCATCAGCAATTTGTTCTCCTGCAACCGCAAACTCCAAAAGTTCCCTTTTGGTCATAGGTCTTTTCAACAATTCATTAACAGCGAACACTCCTGCTACCGCACTTGCCGCACTAGACCCTAAGCCAGAACCAAATGGCATTTTTTTACGAATTTCCATTTCAATTCCAACATTATTTTTACCAATTTTATTCAAAAATTGTTTTGCAGCAAACCCTGCAGTATTTTTCTCTAATTCATAAGGCAGTTGCCCTCCTGTGATAGAAGTAATCACCAATCCTGGCTCCTCCTTAAATCGAACTATAACTTCGTCACCTGGTTTTTCTAAAGCAAAACCTAAGATGTCATAGCCTACTGCCACATTAGCAACAGAAGCCGGTGCGAATACTTTTACGCCAGCATTCATGTAATAGATTTTAGATATTAGTATATAAATAATTCAAGTTGCGTAAAACGCAACGGAAGTGAGAAGTGAGATATTTTATTGAAAAATGCCTCTTTTAGTGCTTTTACACCAAATCTGTCATCTCTTTTCTCGCCTCTGTCTTCTAATCTAAGTTTTACGCAACTTAGATTAAATATTAGATTGAACCTCATCCTTGATAGCTTTATAATTTTGCTAAAGAAGAATAATGTCTAATATAAATTCACGTTGTTACAACTCAATAAAAAAGCCTACCCTAATCGGTGTCCTATCCGAATCAATTCTCCAAAGACACCTGCTGCGGTCACTTCCGCTCCCGCGCCTGGCCCTCTAATGACCAATGGCCTTTCTTTATAGCGCTCTGTCGTGAAAACAATCATATTATCACTACCACTTAAAGAATAGAAAGGATGACTTGAATCTACAGCCTTTAAGCCGATACTCGCCTTATCACCATCTAGTGTCGCAATCATACGAAGCACTTTCCCTTCCGCCTCCGCATTAGCCCGTAGTTCTTCGAAGTGATTGTTTGCTTTTTCTATTTCCACAAAAAAGGCATCAACCGTTGGTGCCTTTACACAAGCTTCAGGTAGAATCGACTCTATCACTACATCATCTGCTTCAATCGGAAGCCCAGTTTCCCGAGCAAGTATAATCAACTTCCGGCGTACGTCCATACCACTCAAATCTGTACGAGGGTCTGGCTCGGTATAACCAAGTGTTTGTGCCTCTCTAATGATAGCACTAAAATCTTCTCCTTTTTTGAAAGTATTGAAAATGAAAGAAAGCGACCCCGAAAGTACTCCTTCTATTTTCAAAATCTTATCACCGCTGGCTATCAAATCATTTAATGTAGAGATAACTGGAAGGCCAGCGCCTACATTGGTCTCGTACATAAATTGAACCCCTCTTTTCTTCGCTATTTTCTTCAACTGTTGATAATGCAAATATTCGGAAGAGGTAGCTATTTTATTGGGTGTTGATATGGATATGCTCTTGTCAAGAATTTCCTCATAGTATTTAGCGATACCATCACTCGCTGTATTATCGATGAAAATGGAGTTCGTCAAATTCAAATCATACATCTGTTTCAGATAAGAAGACATATCCACAGCTACTTCAGAAGCATCTAATTGGTTTTTCCAATTTTCTAAATCCAAGCCATCCTCATCAAAAATCATTTTTTTCGTGTTGCACATTGCCACGATTTTGATTTCCAACTGACGTTCTTCTTTCAAAAAGGCTGCCTGCTTCTTAATCTGCTCTATCAATGTACCTCCAATCAATCCTACTCCAACAAAGAACAAATGCAAGACTTTTGTGTCAGACAAGAAAAACTCTTCATGCATGGCATTCAAAGCTTTTCGCTCATCTGCTCTATTGATTACTGTAGAAATATTAAACTCGGAGGAACCTTGAGCAATCGCCACGATGTTAATACCGTTCTTCCCGAGCGACTGAAAAATCCTGCCAGCAATACCTGGCTGAAAACGCATGTTCTCTCCTATTGCTGCCACTACAGCCAGGTCATCTTCTACTTTTACGGGATTGACTAGACCAGAACGCATTTCAAACTCAAATTCACTTTCAATCCGCTTTTTAGCTTTTTTAGTAAAAGACGGCTGAATAGCAAAACTGATAGAGTGTTCGGATGAACCCTGAGTAATCAATATGATATTTATATCGGCTTGCGCCAAACATCCAAATAATCGTGCTGCCACGCCAGGAACACCAAACAAGCCTGAACCAGATAAAGTCATCAAGGCAATGTGACTGATGGACGAAATCCCTTTGACCGCATGACCTATTGCATCTGATTTATGGGAGACAAGCGTTCCCGCAAAATCAGGATTGAATGTATTTTTAATATAGAGTGGAATATTTTTTTGTAGTGCTGGTTGTAGCGTAGGGGGATATATAACTTTTGCTCCAAAGTGCGACATTTCCATTGCTTCAGAATAAGTCATACTTGGCATCGTGAATGCCTTTTTAACTTTACGAGGGTCGGCAGTCATCACACCATCCACATCCGTCCAAATCTCGATACACTCCGCATCCAGACCAGCACCAAGCAAGGCAGCTGTATAATCTGAACCACCACGACCTAGGGTCGTTGTCAAACCACCTTTAGCAGAAGCGATGAAACCTGTGGTAATCTGAACATTAGGGTGTGCCGCAAAATAATCCTTTATATTACCGTATGTCTCATCCAAATCAACCTTAGCAGAACCAAAGTTTTTATTTGTCTTAATCACTTTTCTAGCATCTAGATAATCTGCTGCAAGGCCATTCTCAATAAGTGTATTTGCAATGATGAAAGCAGAGTTTCGTTCGCCAAAACTCAATACATAATCCATTGTACGCAGAGAAGCTTCTCGTACCAAGAAAATACCACGAAGCAACTGTTCTAGTACCTTATGGTTTTCTATCAAGTCTTTCAATACGGTATCTTGCCGTTTTCCACTAATGAGTTCTAGGGCAGCAGCCGTATGCCGCTCTCTAAACTTAGCCAATAAATCTATATATCCTTCATCTCCATTGGCAGCTAGCTTACTCATTTCAATCAAAGAATCTGTCACGCCCCCAAAAGCAGAAACAACAACTGCAAAAGTTTCACCTCTTTCCTTGTATGCTTTAAGGATACTTACTATTTGATTGATACGCTCTGGCTTTGCTACCGAAGAGCCTCCGAATTTCAATACTTTCATTCTAATAAATTTATTCCTAAAATGGGGGTATACTCTCTTTTTTCAAAAACTGTGCGAATATCTACATAGTGTCTGTCAAATAACAACTTATTCATTATGATTTTGGTGGATAGTCCAAAAAAGTCACTGGAACACTTGTTACTGACAGATCACAACTAAATTGCAATATGTAAGAATTTGGTAAAAAAGGCAGGCTATAATTACGAAAATCAAAGATTGATGTATCTCTATACAAGTATAGACAAAGGAAATTAATTTACAAAAGGAATTTTTATAGTGTTACGTCAAAGCCCCTCCTTGTCCAGGCGGTGACGACTGATAGCTTCTATGCTCTCAGGGAAATAGATTTTGAAAACGGAACCAGCCTCTTTAGTACTTTCTATTTCTATCCTACCGTTATAAGCCTCCACAATTTTACTGCACGTCGCTAGTCCAACACCCGTCCCCTTGTACTCATCCTGCCCATGAAGTCGTTTAAATATTAGAAAAATTTGTTGATGGTATTTAGGGGCAATACCGATGCCATTGTCCCGAATCATAATAACAAACGCCCCATCATTGCGTTCCAATGAAATACTGACACTCGGCAGTTCGCTCGCATTGTACCGTAGTCCGTTTTCTATAATATTCTGAAACAGCAAACGCATCTTTATTGGGTCGGCATTGATGGTGGGCAGATTAGCAGATTCTATTTTGATGTGCTGACCTAGGAGTCCCTTAAAATCAATAGACAACTGACGCACGATTTTGTTGAGGTCGATAGGTTCTATTACCTCTTGAGCGTGCAGGGAGGTATGTGTCAAAATGTTTTCGATGAGCTGATCCATGTGGCGTGCATTGCTCTGCACAAAATCTAGATACTGTTTGCCCGTTTCGGAAATGTGTTGCTCCTCCGTCTCGACGTACAGCTCTATAAAGCTCACGATGTTCCGTAAAGGAGACCTTAGATCATGAGAAGTTGCATAGGCAAAACGCTCTAGCTCCCTGTTGGCTTTGAGCAGTGCTTCGTTTTTTTTATCTGTCAGTTTTTTCTGACCATCGAGTGCCATGTTTTTATTGGAAAGCTTTGCCAGCAATTCTTGGGTATTCTTATCAAACTTCTTATTCTCTTCAACAAAAGCGAAAACAATGAATATTTGACAAATCAAACTCCCGATTAGAGGCAAGTTAGGAATATGTATGACACCATATAAAGGCTCAAAATAAAGGAAGTATACCTGGGCGGATAGCAAACAAAATGCAATGAGCACATTAAACAGTATAATCTCTCTTTTCTCTATAAAGAATATAAATGTAAATGTAACGACGACCAGATAGGCATATTCAGCACCAGAACCCCTGCCGTAGAAAATCAATGCACTGGTCAGTAGCACTATAGCAAAAATAATGAACACTCGCTTGGCGAGTAGATACCAGCCCTTTTTGTTCAAGAAAAAGCATAGAGTAATAGGGCTTACCACTATTAAATCAAACAAAAAACCTGTATAATCCTTTTTGAACAACTCATTGATCAGTTCAATACTACAGACGAACAGACAAACAAAGACCAACTGATTCAACAAGCGAATTCTTTTTTGTTCGCTAATTGTTTGTGCGTGTTCTACTCCTAGATTGAAGAGCTTGTTCAAAATATTTTTTACCGACCTTATCATTCAGTATAAATTGGTCATCTAATAGTGATTATTTCAAACAGTTTCGTATGTGAATTTGTATGACCTTGGTACATCTATGTTTTGGATTTATTCCCCAACTGGATTGCTTTGAAACAGATTTAAGTCCAATATAGTGGAATTGCTTTAAAAAGATATTGTTTGAACTCTTTTGTTAATGCCTGTTAATAATATGCAAATCAAATAATATTCCAAGCATGGCGATTCGATTGACGCTATCTTTATTTCAAAAAATATGTGGCGTCATTATTTAGTCTTCATTCTGATATTATTGAGTATTACACAGTGTTCTTCCCCTTCACAATCCAATCAAGTTGAAAACTTGAACACACTAGCCAAAACCTATGGCTATCTACGTTTTTTCCATCCAAGTGACGAAGGCTCAAAAGCGGACTGGGATAAAGTACTACTTCAGTCGGTAGAGGAAGTGCTAAAAAGCAGCCCAAGAGGTTTGAAAAATACGCTGAAAAATCAATTTTCTCCCCTAGCACCAACGATGCAAATCCTGACAGAAGGTGACGATTTCCAAGCATTACCCAAAGTAGACAGTACTGGGAATTTGGTCACGATAGCTTGGTATCACCGGGTAGCTCCTCAACTTGATTATTCTAGCAACCAACACGGAATGAGTAGACGCATAGGGCGCAATTGGTTAAGTGAAAGAGATATTGCCTCTGCTTACCAAATGATTAATTTCCCCATTGTAAAAGGGGAAGATTTTGAATTAGAATTGAAAATCAAAATAGAATCGGAAGACAGTCTTTATATCGGTCAGGCCATGATTCAGGTCAACGAGCAAAAACACGAAATAGAATTAAAGCCCAGCGATTGGCAGACCATTAATTTCAAAGGTACTATCGATAAAAGCAGTGAGCAGCTCTTCGTGATAGCACGACTGTTTCCGAGTCAAAAATGCACTATCCAAATAGATGATATTAAACTAGCCGTCGCTAAGAAAGAAGGAGATATAATACGGGTTCCTGTTTACAACCATGATTTTTCGGTTGTAGAAGATAGCCTTCCCAAACACTGGGAATTGACCAATAATCGACATGGACAATTTACCGCCACTCAAAAAAAAGGAAACACCGTATTACAATTTGAAAAAACAGAACTACCGACCTGGCAGGAGCACCCACAATATGGAGAGACTATTGATGCAAATATTGGTCAAGGTTTGAAATGTAGAATCCCACTAGCACTTTGGGGGGATGCCCATCAAACAATAAGCCCCAAAAATGAAGCCTTATTGAATAGATACTTGAAGGATTTAGAAAAAATAGATTTGGAAAACACATCAAAGAATAGCCTTGCAGAACGCATTGCCAATATCATCTTAGTTTGGAATTTAATACAGCATTTCCACCATAGCGAAATAGATAATATAGTTTGGGAAGAACAATTAAAGGCCACCCTCCATGAAGCGTATGACGAAAGTGTACCTCAAGATATTTTATTGCAAAAAATGGTTTCCGTTCTAGGAAAAACAGAATGCTGGATTGCTCTTAAAGATGCTGAATATTCTTTTATACCTGCCTCTATCCGATTGATTGACAATCAGTTTACCGTGGTACAATCAGACGTACGACAGTTGCAAATAGGTGATATTATTCTAGAAAAAGATGGCAAAAACCAAGAAGAAGCGTACAACGAATTAGAAGCTTATTTCCATGCAAATGTCCCTTATACCAAACGTTGGTTTACCAAGCGAATCGAGTCTTTCAGGAATGCTGAACCGAAACAAAAAGTCAATTTCAAAATTAAAAGAAAAGGAAAAACACTCCAAGTAGAAGTTCCTTCCCACAGCCCTGAGCGACTAAGTATTGCCGTTGACCGCCCTAGTATCGAATCACTAAATAATGGAATCGAATATATTAATATGGCGAACCTTAGCCTAGGAGAGTTTCGATACAATTTACATAAATATAAAAATGCAAAGGGCCTAATTATAGATTTGCGAGGTACTTCTACTTTGAACGTAAAAGAAATCTTTCCTTATTTCTCCAAGGATACCATTCCCCCTCTAATGTATGAGTATGCTGCTACTTTTCATCCCAACCGTAAAGATAGAATCTGGCAAAAGATAAATAATTTCCCTAGAGAAAAAGCAGAAATGACTCCACTATTCCTTTCTGCCCCTAAGGTTTTTCTTGTAGACGAAAACACAGGATTCCAATTTGAATTCATGGCGGATTGGTTCAAACATAAAAAGATAGGACGCCTAGTGGGAGATGCTTCTTTTGGTATGAATTATGGCAGTAAAGTATCTCCTTTGATTGGTGATTATGAATTTCGTTGGAATCCCTATAGGATTACTTATAGAGATGGACAACAAGAAAGAAAACCTATCGAGCCTGATGTGCTTATCAAACCAAGTATGGATGATATTATTGCTAGAAAAGATGTAGTACTAGAAAAAGGTATCGAATTGTTATCGGAGAAAGTCCTATTGAGCCAGATTCAATAGAGCTAATTCTGAATGAATCGTTTGGTGCCCAAACCATCCCCTTTCGGGAAATTTTAAATGTGTTTCCTACATTCATAAAATTTTAAAAACAACCGTACAAAACCATTCAGAATAATCACTAATAACTCCATTTCAATCTCAGAAAGAAGGATTGAAGCGGACTAGTATATTCATTTCCATCATCGTTGAAAGCAATTTGTCCGATGAGGTCAATATCCCAATTGTCGTCTATTGAGTACGTGAAACTAGGCGATAAAAAGAGGGCATTGGCTTCACCTGGACTATAGATAATAGAAACACCACTATTAAACAATGGACTAAATGGATATGTCCCCGAAACAAAAAGGGAATTTTTGTAAGGGTATAAATTTTTAGAAGATAAGTTGAAATTAAAAAGATTCAGAATATTCTGGTCTGTACCGAGACTATTGTATAAATAACCCAAACTCAAAAACAGGGAATTGTCAAAGGCATAATCCAGACCTGCCGTAGCCGAAAAAGCCGACTCACCACCTTCCTCATACGGTTCAAAAAAGGTAAACTCCCCTTTGAAACCTAAATCTTTGATATTACCAGCCCAGCCGCCGCCAAAGACGATATCCGTACTTGCTTTTCCTAGCAACACTTGGAAGTCATACTCCCATTTATTCATTTTTACGAGTGTTGCCGCTGTCATTTCAGTAAAGCTATCTGCCGCTTTAACCGCTATTTCTACACTAGAAGCTACCCCCGAATAATAGCGTACCAAGAGTGCATCACTTCCAGGGCGTTCCTCATAATCAAAATCTGTAAAAGCAAAAGCATTGAAGATGTCGTTGGGATTCCAGACGGTGCTAATCCCCCAGTTGATGCGCTGCCGCCCTAGGCGGATTTCCCAGTCATTCTTATTGTATTGAATATATAAACGGTCGAGCATCGTATGAAAAACCCAAGCCTCCCTATCCAGCAACACCGATGATAAATCAAAGTAGTCGTTATTTACATCATCAACCAAATCCGCATAATTAGTCGTCATCTTCACCTGCTCCCCATAAAACAGGCGCGTCCTCAAATCTGCCTTAAAGGTCCAAGCATCATTGATGTACCATTTAAAATTCAATCGATTGTGAATCAGATTATCCGTAATGGTCGATTCCAAAAATGGCGTATTAATAACTGTTGCCGTTTGGAGACTTTTGATATAGCCATTTAGCACCCAGTTTTTTTCTTCCCCTTCTTCGGCTTGCGCCAAAAGAGAAACAGATGAGAAGATAAAGAGGATAAGAAGATTTATTTTGATAAAAATATTCATACTAAAAATGATTTCTTGGCTACACTCGGAATGACAAGTAAACCAAAGACCAATTCTCTACTTCCTTACATCCGATTCAATATTCCCATCCACTAAGGTCACTACCCTTCTCGCACGGTCGATGACACGCTGGTCATGCGTAGAAAAAATAAAAGTCATGCCTTCCTCATCGTTGAGTTGAGCCATTATATCGAGCAAATTAGCCGTTGACTCAGAGTCCAAATTAGCCGTTGGTTCATCTGCTAAGACGAATGCAGGTGTTCCTGCCAAGGCACGTGCCACGGCCACCCGCTGTTGCTGACCACCCGACAATTCAGCTGGTCGTTTGTCCAGTTTGTCACTCAACCCCACAGCTTCAAGCATAGACTTAGAGCGGGATTCTCTTTCCTTTGAATCCCTGTTCTGTAACAACATCACAAACTCAACATTCTCCTTGGCCGTTAAGACGGGAATTAGGTTATAGGATTGAAAAACAAAACCAATATTCTCTCTTCGAAAATTAATCATTTCATTATCTGATAGCTTTATGACATCTGTCCCGTTAATATTGACCGTACCCGTATCGGGTTTATCCAAGCCACCGATGATGTTAAGCAGGGTCGTCTTACCCGAACCCGAAGGACCAACGATTGCCGTAAATTCCCCTTTTGATATTTCTAAATCTACGCCCCTCAAAGCACGCACAGGCACAGTATCTGGATTGTAAGTTTTCTTTATATTTTGAATTTCGATGATTTTCATAAAAAATAATTTGCCCTTATTTGTCGGATACTTTAAAAGTGTCCGACAATTAAGGTACTAATAATCTAAATCGCTCTAATCGCTTCGACAGGTCGAAGGCTAATCGCTTTATAAGCGGGATATAATGAGGCTAAAACTGCTGTCACAAAAACGGCGACCCCCAATTGCCAATACATGCTAGGTGCAATTGTCGTATAAACCATTTCTGCCATCCCAAATTCTTTCATCCCTTCGGAGTAAGCAGAGAGGTCAATCCCTTTTTTATTAAAATAATTAATAGTCAAATAAGCTAATATTATCCCTAAAGGCGCAGCAATTACACCTAGCATAATCGTCTCCAAAACAACCATGGTGTAAACCTTAACCTTGTTCATCCCAACTGCCATCAACATCCCCAATTCTCGGGTGCGCTCTAAGACTGCCATCAACATTGTATTGATAATTCCAAAAATCAATGCCAGCATGAAAATGACCAAAATGATATACGCAGAGGATTGAATCTGCGATTCGAACAAGCGCACATCGGGCGATATTTCTTGGTAAGTTTCTGTTTTTAAATCAGGCAATAAAGCACTAATCACTTCTTGTGCGGCTAGCAAACTATCGGGTTCATTCAAAAGCATCGCCAGCTCGTGTCCTTGGTTTTCAAAACCCAATAACCTGTCCACATCTTTCTTGACTACATAGGCATTAACCTCATCAAACTTAGCATTACTCGTCTCAAAAATCCCAATGACCCGAAACGAACCTGCCAGGATTTCATTGTCCTTATCTTGGAAGGTCAAAACGACTTTGGAGCGTACTTTCAGCTTGAGTTTTTCGGCTGTTTTTTTACTGACTAAAATGGGGTTACGTTTATTTTGATTAAGAAAATCTCCATCAATAATTGTTTCGTGTACTTTGGTAACCGTTGGCTCCGTATTGGGATTAACCCCATTAATAAACACCCCCCTTGCTCCTTTGGAAGACGAAAGCATTCCATTCACTATCGTCCTAGCAGTAGCCGACTTTATTGTTTTATTTTCAAGCAATTGGGCTACTTTTGCATCAATACCTTCTATTAAAAAATCTATCTTCTTCTCTTCTCTAAACCCAGGATGGTGCACTTGCAAATGAGAAACTTGATTTTCAATCGCATTGCGGACATAGCCCTCTACAAAACCCCCTTGAAAGCCTGCCAAAAACAAGACCGCCCAAGCACCAATGACGATAGCCCCCATCACGACCAAACTCCGCAAACGGCTTCTCCATATATTGCGCCAAGCTATTTTTAGTAACATATTTCTTTTTTGAGGAATTGAAGAATCGAAGAATTGAAATTCTTTTTATTTTGACACTAAGCACGCATGGCTTCGACGGGTTTTAGTTGCATGATTTTCCAAATCGGATAGACCGCCAATAAAGTTGTAATCACAAAAATCAAGACCGCCTGACTCCAGAAAATACTAGCATCTAATGCCATTGGCATGAGTGGTTCTAATCCCATATTTTCATAAGCGGAAGCAAAATCTCCTGTCAAACGAATTGGGTTGTAATGTAAGTATAGGACAATCGGCAAACTCACCAACATGCCCATAATTGCACCCAATAGCCCCATCAAAACCACTTCCATCCAAACAGAAAAAGCCAACTTCCAACGGTTCATCCCAATAGAAGTTAAGACACCAAACTCGTATTGCCGCTCTTTGGTCATCATCAAAATCGTCCCAAAAATCCCAAAAGCGATAATCAAATACAAAACCCATAAAACAATCTTGGAACTCGCCTCGTCCATCTCCTTTGCTTCTAGTAGTTCGGGTAGCATTTCCTTATAGTCCAAAACCTCATATTCTCCATCGGGTAAACTCGACTTTACATTGTTCACTATTTGCGCCAAGCCCTTCCTACTCTCCATATCTAATGCAACCGATGTCACTAATCCTTCTGCACCAAAGAACTCTTGAGCAGTTTCTAAAGGCAAATACACCATCTGCTTATTCAACTCTGGCGAACCAAATTCTACTAATCCGCTAATCACGTATTTGCCTGCTGCATTCACCCCTCGATAACCTTGGCTAATCAATACAATCGTATCTCCTACCCCCAGTTTCAGTTTTTCAGCGACTCCAACCGCTACCAACACCTCGTCTTCATCAGCCCTAAAATAATCCCCTTCCCGAACACGGTCTTGAAGCCCCGTCATCCCCTGTTCCGCCTCTGGATTAGTACCAATAACCAGAACCCCAAAAGTCTGCGATTCATAAGATGCCAAAGCGAAGGATTCGACCCGAGGCACCAATTGCTTGATTTCTGGATTATCCGTTTGTATAGCTTTCACCTCGTCACTGACAGCGAAAGCTTTATTGATGGATTGGTCTTCCCAATAGCCTTCTTGATGTACCTGCGCATAGCCAAAGTAGAAATTGACTACATTATTGACCATATTATCCCAGACACCGCTTTGCAGCGAACTCACGCTCACCGCCGCCATGACCGCAAACATAATGGAAGCGGCCGTGATCAGCGTCCGCCGCTTATTGCGCCAAATATTTCGTCTTGCTAATTTGAAAAGCATCTGAACTGGTTTATCGTGCTCGTTTCATACGT
>JAHDBO010000022.1 GCA_020630355.1 Saprospiraceae bacterium | reverse complement strand
CGTACACAAATTCAGCTCTTACAGAGAATATATAATTAATTGCTTTTCTTAGGTGCACAGATACACCGAATCCTGCTGGAAAGGATGCAGTTCCGCCTGAAATGGTAGGATCTACATCACCGTCAATAAAAAAGTGACCAAGACCAATACCAATCTCCCACATATTTTTGGGCTTTGAATAGTATTTGCTGTCACCAGAGGTCCATTTCTTCGTTTTGTCTGAATCCGAAGCAGTTTCCTCACTTACAAAGTTATCGGGCATTTTAGGTTCTCCCCACTCGTTTTTGTCGCCGTTATCCTGAGAGAAGCCAAAGTTTACCAATAACATGAAAGCCAACATTAAGACTAAGTTGATTCTCCTTGTCATAGGGTTTTTACTTTGATGAATTAATAAATAGGTGTTTAAGACTTTTAATGAATTACAAATGTATCCATTTTTTTTATTGACACAAACTAATTCAAATCTTTTTTTAACTACAGCCTGAACTAGTGTGCAATATTTCAATCGTAAAATTAATATAAAAAGAATTACTAAATTCGAAATTACTACGAAACTTATTCAAATACCGTACCATTATCCACTGAAATGCCGTTATCTTACATTTCTATTTTACTAATGCTTTTTTCAAAATCACTCATGTCTTCATTTGAATTTTTAAAGTCAAATTTCATCTCTGAAGGGATAATACAAGCACCTTCTTCATTTAAAAACATTAATCATTACAAAGAAGAACAGTTTCTATCTAAATCGAAAAAACCATCTGTAGCGATTATCTACTTTAATATTGAGCAAGCACGTCTATTCAATAGAATTTTCAATAGATATTCGATTGAATTTAAACATCTGAATCTTTATTTTTTTGGGCAACTGACCCTAAGCGATGGTACTTCACTGGATGCGATCTATAACCTATTAACCAGCCACCGTACTTATCCTGTTTTTATAGATTTCAGAGCGGAACCGACTTATCTTAAACCCTCAATGAACGCTGTAAGTTTTATCACCCCTATCATTAATCTAAATATAAGTAAAAATTTACTGCAGTTAAGTTCGGGCATCTATTCTTCTGTTCTTGCTTATCAATCCTATTTTGTCTCTAAACAATCAGAAAAAATCCTAGAAGAGCATAACATAGAAACAAAACGACTTGGACTGTTGCGCTCTAAACTTGAATCTATTGAACCCATCATCAGACGAGCCGAAGATATTTTCATAGATATGGCTGCACTTAAATATAGTGAATGCCCTTCTACTTTCTCACCAAATCCCAGTGGTTTATATTTGGAAGAACTATGCCGAATCTCTAGATATGCGGGTTTGAACGAACAATTAAAAATGCTATATATATATGGTGTATGCCCCCCAAACCATAACGACCAACAAGATGTTGTCTCGGCCAATGCCATGGCTCAAGTACTCTGGTATTTTTTGGATGGACTCAATGCCCGCCTCAATGATTATCCAATTTCTTCCGCACATCTGAAAGAGTTTGTCATCAGCTTGAAAGATTTAAATTTATCTTTTTCTTTTTGGAAAAGCACGCTTAGTGGTCGATGGTGGGTGCAAATTCCAGACGCAGCAACTCATACAGAGACACTGTATCCATGCAGCTACGAAGATTATGTCAGTACGAGTGAGGGCAAAATACCACAACTCCTCCTCAAAATATTGGACTTCAATTAAGTATTTTCTCCAATTGGTTGGATCTTGAACCTTTTACCAATACATAGGCATTATCCATAGGATAGTTCTCTAACCATCTGTTCAATAGCTCAACAGATTCAAAATGTATATGATCCCCTTTAATTGTATCAAATACTTTCCCAATTAAAATCACTTTTTGAAATGCTAACTGCTTTACTAAAGTTAATAATGCTAAATGTTCCTGCTCCGAATAGTCTCCTAGCTCCTTCATTTCTCCTAATACCACGACTTTTTCTTTTTCAGTGTGCAGCGCCGCAAAATTTTTGAGCGCCGCAGCCATACTAGTAGGATTAGCGTTGTAAGCGTCTAAAAGATAATTATTAGTACCTATTTTTTTGATTTGTGAACGATTGTTGGTGGGTACATAGTTGGTGATAGATGATTGTATTCCTTCAGCCAGTACTCTAAAATATTTCCCGACGACTATCGCTGTCATGATATTACTAAAATTATATTCTCCTATCAAATTAGACTTTACAATTATTTCTTCCTGATTTCTAGATTGAAATGCAGCAACAACAAAATCGCTTTCCTTTATCTTTTTAATTTGATGTATTACCACATCGGTATAATTATCATCTTCCTTGTATAACACTTTATACTTACAAACACGGCTTATTTCTTCAAGGTGCTTCGAGTCAAGATTCACGAAAGCAACCCCATCAGCAGCAGCTAGGAATTTATACAATTCCGATTTTCCTTTTTTCACGCCTTCCTCCCCTCCAAAACCTTCCAAATGGGCTTTGCCAATATTTGTTATCACGCCATGCGTTGGACGTGCTATCTCACATAGAGCTGCTATCTCTCCTTGATGATTCGCCCCCATTTCAATCACGGCAACTTCTGTATCCCTTGGCATAGAGAGTAGAGTTAGTGGCACCCCTATATGATTATTATAATTTCCTTTCGTAAAATGGCAACGATAGGAGAAAGATAAAACGGCAGCTACTAATTCCTTGGTTGTTGTTTTTCCGTTAGAGCCTGTAATCGCCAAAATGGGTATATCGAAGGTGTTCCTGTGAAAGTTAGCCAAAGCTTGAAGACACTGCAAGCCATCTTCTACCAATATGCAGCGATTATCCAAACAGTATCGTTCGTCATCGACAATCACATACGAAGCACCCATCTCCAATGCCTGAGCGGCAAAAGCGTTTCCATCAAAACGCTCACCTTTTAGTGCTAGATAAATTTCGCCTTGCTTGACCTTACGAGAATCTGTTACAATCCCCTTACTTGATTCGAATAACTGGTGTAATGCGGATATATTCATTTAAAAAATTATTCTGCCCCCTTCAAAAAAAATTGGATATATAGTGGATAGTTGTTTGAATACTTGTCAAAAACAAGACAACTTATTACATAGTTACACAAGATATACAGCTCTCAATCAAAAACCAATTTCCAAAAAGAAAAGCCTCCTAGGAATCAAATCCTAGGAGGCTCTTTATATTTTAGCAAAAGCGATTATTTCTTTCTGCGCTTGCGCTTGAATTTACTCTTATTCTTCATCTTATTTCCGCTAGGGCTTCCAGTTCTTGTCATTGCACATCTGAAACCTAGAGAACGGTCAGCATCATCTTCATTTCTGAACCTTCTTGTTCCTGGCACCAACCAATAAGCTCTATCAGCCCACGAGCCACCCTTGATTACTCTGGATTTGTCATTGATTAACGTGGACTTTCCATAAGCATATAACACTTCAGAGTCTTTGTCCCCATCTAGATAATCATAAACCTTTGCTCTATTGTAGTTTTGGCGACCAGCTACCTCTTCGTCAGTAACGTAACGGTATCTAATTCTACCTAAGCTATCTTTCTGAACCTCTTTTCCATCTTCATCCAAAACACGTGTTTTGAAGTCACCACCACGATAAGGATTCAAATCATGGTTTTCAACGTCTCTCAAAGAAGAACCCGTTAATGGCCTATAAACATCAAGTGTCCATTCACTAACGTTACCTGCCATATTATACAAACCAAAGTCATTTGGCATATTAGCATCAACTTCAACCGTAATAGACCCTGCATCGTTCAAACGACCAGCCATACCCATATAGTCACCACGACCTCTCTTGAAGTTAGCCAACATTGTTCCTTGATTTTTGTTTCGCTTGCGCTCCCGCATAGAATTTCCATTCCAAGGGTACAATCTTCTTTCTGCAATCAACTCGTCTTTAGGGGAGGTTTGAAGTCCTTGCAATGCCAAAGCAGCATACTCCCACTCTGCCTCAGTAGGCAATCTGTATGAAGGCATCAATAGACCATCCTCAAAACGAACAGGACGCTCTCCACCAGTTTTGAAATCTTTTTTATTCTTGCGCACGCTACCCTCGTACTGACCTGCCAGATAAGCACCAGTGTTGAAGTTATCTTCATTCTTTTGTTCAGGGTTTGAATTCAAAATACCTTCTTTAATCAAAATCCCCTCGTTCACACGGTCCGTACGCCATTTAGAATAATCATTGGCTTGCTTCCAGTTGACACCAACTACAGGGTAATTGTCGTAAGCAGGGTGACGGAAATAAGTCTCCACATAAGGCTCATTGAAGGCCAACTCTTCCCTCCATACCAAAGTATCAGGCAAAGCGTCTCTTTCAACTTCTGGATATGCCTCTCCAAAAACACGCCCTAGCCAATACAAATATTCTCTATAGTCGATATTCGCAACTTCCGTTTCATCCATATAGAAAGAAGAAACCGTCACTCGTCGTGGCATATTGTTCCACTCATACGTGACATCTTCCTCTGTTACACCCATCGTAAAGGTTCCCCCTTCCACTAGCACCAAATTTGGCCCTGCTTCTTGTCCTTTGTAATCTGGAGCTTTCTCAAATCCTCCCCATTTCACATCGTTGTATTTCCAGCCAGTGGTTTTAGACTCCTCTTTCTTACCACAAGAAGAAAGCAAGACAAGTCCTGCCATGAAGAAGGTAAATAGTTTTATCGATTTTTTCATTCTACTAAAAATGATTAATTGATTTATAATTAGATGACAAATATAATCTTTTCAAGTTGATTCAGTAATTAAGCTGTGTCTTTGTTCTGAAAATTATTAAAAATAGATTGCTATTTTCGGTGAATCAGAACAATTTCCATTATTTATTTTTTATCTAAATATTTGAAAACAATCATTGTATCTCGACCCACGTCTCTTTTTGTAAGACTCGCTATTATCCAAATTTAAAATCAAACTCAACTCGTGTGCGCCCCCATTATCTATCCCAAAGTCAGAAATTGTCCAATCAAAACTGTATCCCAACTTAAAAATCCCTTGTTTCAAACCAGCCAAAAAGATGACCGCATCGGGATTCTCAACCGTATGCCGAAACCAGGAACCGAAGTAAAAAGCACCAACACCCATATACGCTCCTGCATTGATCTGAACGAACGCTCCCTGCCTAACAAAAATAACGTTCGGAGATAAGAACGTCTGCGAACCTCTTTTATTATTTCCAGACAAAGAAAATTCTGCCCCAGCATGTACACTGAAACGCATGGGGATACCTTCTTGTAGGTTTTCATTGATCGTCAAATAGGATTGCGAAGGTCGGTTGAGGTGTTTAAGCGTTAAGCCCAAATAGAATTGGCTGCTATACAACAAAAAACCAGATGAAATATCAACATAGCTATTGGTCAGGCGCTCAGGTCGCTCTTCCTGTGATGGGAGGCCCGGTCCGTTCAAATCATCAATCTGATCCAAAAAAATCAATCTTTCCCAATCTAGCCGCTCTTGTACAACACCAAGTTCCAAACCTCCCTTCAGGAATAAATCGTCCAAAATCTGAAGCCTGTATGAATAGACAAAGCCAGCGCTTAGCGTTTTGTAGATTCCATCTCCCGCATTGTCAGACATGACCGTCAGTCCGACACCGCTATTGGTACGCTCCAAAAATTGTTCGTAAGAAGCGGAAAAGGTGGTGTAAGCGTTAGGGAAATTAAACCATTGACTTCTATAATTGACAGCAAACCTCGGAGCAAAAGTACTTCCAGCAAAGGCTGGGTTCAGTTGCACTGGTGCTGCATAAAATTGGCTAAAAACAGCATCTTGCGCTCTTGTGGAACTGACTAATAGAAGCAAACAAAATAGCAGCGGTAGCTTTTTGAGTTTTGTAGGAGGTATAACTGATTTCATAGATAAAGCTGTAATTTGTTTTCTATTGTCAAACTAGTCTAGGCGATGATTTGTTGTAAAAGCCCTGCAGGTATTCCAATTTCTAGTTTTTTTTGTAAAAACCATCTTTCTACAAATCAAAGACATCCTTTAAAGACAATACGCTAATACTTTTAACGTTTCTATAACAGTTTTGAGGCAAATGAAATACGCTTCCCTCAAATTAGAAGAATTGACTATCTAAATGATTAAAACGCTTTTGACTTTCGCCCTATTGCTGTTTACGCAGCTATTTTTCGCCCAATCTTATCTCGCAGAAGCTAAGATTTCTTGGGAGGAGAACCGCTCAAAAGAACAGCGACAGTACAACGCCCCCCCTTTCAAAGGTAGCTTTGAAGGTGCTTTTTTCACTACGAGTCAAAAAGAAGAACCGCTCGTTTTCATCAATCAACCACTCCCCTCATACGGTGATTTGAAAACTTATTTTATTGAAAAAGAAACGGTTGTTATCCCTAGCCACACAAATCTACCATTTACTCCAAGAGCTTTAAGTATCAACACCTATGTTGAGCTAGAAAACAAAAATGCCATTGGCAAAATACTATTTAACCCTATTTACAAAGACCAAGAAGGCAATCTCAGGAAAATAATAAAATATCGTCTTGGAATTGATTTTACCCCAAAGAAGAACTCAAATCATAATCAAAGGAGCAACACCTTCAATTCTGTTCTTTCCGATGGTGACATCTACAAACTGAGTACCCATCAGGCGGGTATTTATCAACTGGATTATAATTTTTTGAAAAACGATTTGGGCATTACCCCTGAAGATTTGCCCATCAATAATATCCAATTATTTGGCAACGGAGGCGGTGCTCTGCCCGAAACCATCAGTGCCTCCAGAATAGATGATTTAAAAGAAATCCCTATCCATTTATCAATTGGGGGCGATGGTCGTTTTGACGAAGGGGACTACCTCTTATTTTACGCCGAATCTGCACATCCTTGGCTTTACGATAACAATGAGAACCGATTTCATCAAAAAAGAAACCCCTATGATGATTCGAGTCATTACTTTCTAAAAATAGGGAATGATAGCGGACTTCGTATAAGCACAAAAAGTAGCGTATCCCCAATGGAACCCAATCTTTTGGTAAATGAATCCACAGATTATCTGCGACATGAGCAAGACAAAACCAACCTCCTAGACCAATATATATACGGTATTGGTTCGGGAAGACAATGGTTTGGAGAATGGTTCGATGCCGTTCGTTCTTATGACTTTAGTTTTGATATTCCGAACCTATCCGAAACGAAGTCCATACACGTCAAATCCAGCATGGCAATCAGAAAAAATGGTTCTAACACCTTCTCTAGATATCAAATGAAGGTCAATGAAAACACATTCAACAGCAACAACGTCAGAGGCACGAACACCGCCAATATCGAAGCAACTTATGCTAAAGTAGGAACCGCCCAAGGGGAAATTCAAGTAAGCCCTAATGCTCCTATTAACGTAACGATTGATTATGACGTAGCTGGTGCGGAAGCTTGGCTGGATTATATTGAAATCAACGCAAGCAGAAGGCTTTCCTACGTACAAGACCAGATGCACTTCAGGGCCTCGCAGCAGTTTTCAAGCAATACAGCCACAACCACCTTCCAACTCTCCGATGCGGATGCGAATGTAGAAATCTGGGACATTTCGAAAGGGCTAGTTAGCCAGAAACAGGATTTTTCACTTTCGGGCAATCTAATCACCTTTACCGTTAATACTCAAGCAGGGTTTATCAACGAATACATTGCTTTTGATAAGACACGGGGGTTTTTGCGTCCCCAATCAAAGGGTAAAATCAACAATCAAAACCTGCATGGCATCGATAGGGCCGACTTGGTCATTATTTATCACCCCAATTTCGAGAACGCTACCAAACGTTTGCAACAGCATAGAGAAAGCCACAGTAATCTGATAGTAGAAATCGTAGAAATCGACCAAATTTTCAATGAATTCTCTTCTGGCAACTTAGACCCTACCGCTATCCGAGATTTTTTGAGAATGCTCAAACAAAGAGACCCTAGTTTCAGATATTGCCTTTTGATGGGAGATGGTTCTTTTGATTATAAAAATATCAATCAACTAGAAGAAAACCACAACTATATCCCTGTTTACGAAACACTAAATTCATTCGACCCCATTTTTGCTTTTCCTACGGATGATTATTACGCGCTATTGAGCGATAATGAAGGCAATAGCCTCCGAGGTGGATTGGATATCGCAACGGGCCGCCTCCCTGTCAGGAGTGCCACCGAGGCGGAGGCTTTGGTTCAAAAAATCATCCATTACGAAACCAGTCCCAGTACTCTGGGCGACTGGCGCAACAATCTCACATTTACAGCCGATGACGAGGACTCTAACACACACCTCAATCAAGCAGATAGAATAGCCACACAAGTAGATACGAGCTACCAAAACCTCAATCTCAAAAAAATATACATGGATGCCTTCGAGCAGGTCTCCCTAGCAGGCGGAGGCAGCTACCCTGCCGCAAATCAAGCCATCAACAATGCCATTTTCAAAGGCCACTTGGTGATGAATTACATGGGGCATGGAGGGCCTAGGGGCTGGGCACAAGAACGGGTACTCAATGAAACGGATATCAACGCTTGGAACAACATCGACAAACTCCCTTTATTCGTAACGGCAACTTGTACCTTTGCAGCTTATGATGACCCCACGAATGTCAGTGCAGGCGAGCAATTGATTTTGAAAGGTGATGGTGGTGCCATCGGCCTATTCACGACGGTGCGCTCTGTATTCTCTTCTTCCAACGAACGATTAACGAAAGCCACATTCAATACTTTATTTGAAAAAGTGGACGGTAAACATCCGCCTATTGGTGAAATACTTCGCCTTGCAAAAAATGCCAACTCCGCTGATACTTTACAGCCCAATGCCAGAAAATATACCTTATTAGGTGACCCTGCGATGCAGTTAGCACTCCCAAAATATAATGTACAGACAACCGCAATCAACGATGTCCCCCTAACGGGTAGCGATACCCTAAAAGCACTCCAACGTGTCAAAATAGCGGGTATCATTACGGATGAAAACGGAAATATTGCTTCTGATTTTAACGGGAAAATATTTCCGACTGTATTTGACAAATACATACAAGCTAGGACTCTCGGAAATGACGCTAGCAGTTTCCCTAGGAATTTTGATGTCCAAAACAGCATACTTTTCAAGGGAGCAGCTACCGTAAACAACGGTCGTTTTGAATTTTCTTTCGTCGTCCCCAAAGATATCAATTATAGCTTTGGCTTCGGAAAAATCAGCTACTACGCCCATGATGGCAGCAGCCTTGATGCCGCTGGGGCTTACGAACAAATCACCATTGGGGGTACGGACTCCAATGCAGTAACCGATAACGAAGGCCCTATCGTAGAAGTTTTTATGAATGACGAAAATTTTGTGGAGGGCGGGACAACAGACACCGACCCTGTATTGTTGGTGAAAGTTTCTGATGAAATTGGTATCAATGTTGCAGGTACGAGTATAGGTCACGACATGACTGCCTTACTAGACGCTAATAACCAGTCTAATTACGTATTAAATGATTTTTATGAATCTCAACTGGATGACTTCACAAGAGGTACCGTAAAGTATCCTTTATATGATTTAGAAACAGGAGAACATCATATAAAAGTGACGGCTTGGGATGTAGCCAATAATGTTGGTTTTGGCGAAACCAATTTCGTGGTGGTAGATAATTTGCAACAATCGCTAGAACACGTTTTAAACTATCCCAATCCATTCACTACCAAGACAGAATTCCAGTTTGAACATGGTTTACCAAGCAATATTCTAGAGGTGCAGATTCAGATTTTCTCCCTTTCGGGAAAATTGGTCAAGACGATTCAAACAGAAGCCAGTTCTAATGGGAAACGGGTCGCAGGTATTTTTTGGGATGGCTTAGACGATTTTGGAGACCCAATTGGACGAGGTATTTATTTATATAAAATTAAAATTAATGCAACCCAAATTAACGGGGCTACGTTAAAGAGCGAAAGTGAATATGAGAAGTTGGTGGTTTTACGTTAATCCGCTTAGTTTTTACCTATTTTCACAAATAATTTCAACAAAAAAATTAAAACATTATTAATGGAGCAAATTTACTGTCAAACATTATTCATTTATTTAATTTTTAAAAAAGGCATAAATTAGATATTAGCACAATTTATATCTTTGTGCCGAGATAAAGTATAACAATCATTTTTATGAAGACTATAATCCAAAGGACTACTCTTTTAGTAGTCGCAGTGTTGATGACAGTAGCAGCGAGTGCTCAGTGCTTTTTTGACTCCAATGGCAACTTAATCGGAGTAGATGGCAACAACGATTGTACAAACACCATCATTACGGCTGTTCCATTTTTGAGAATCACCCCTGATGCTCGTTCTGGTGCAATGGGTGATGTGGGCTTGGCCATCTCAGCTGATGCCAACGCCATGCACGTCAATGCCTCCAAGCTGGTTTTTGCTGAAAGAGACCTTGGTTTTTCTATTACTTACACGCCTTGGTTGCGTGCATTGCAAATCAATGATGTCTATATGGCATACCTTTCTGGCTATCGCCAACTAGATAAAAACCAAGCAGTTGGTTTAGGGCTTCGCTATTTTTCCCTAGGTGACATTCAATTCACCAATGAGCAAGGAGAGCCAGTAGGACAAAATAGACCAAATGAAGTGGAACTAGCCTTGGCTTACTCCAGGAAATTGACAGATAACCTTTCCGCTGGTCTAGGTTTGAAATATATTTATTCTAACCTTGCCAATGGTCAAACAGTAGGAGGTACTGAAATCGAAGCTGGTCAAGCGATGGCTGCCGATATTTCATTCACATACATGGCGGATCTTACGGATAATTCTAGTCTAACCGCTGCCTTGGCACTGTCCAACCTTGGCCCTAAGATCTCTTACACCAATTCTATCAACAAAGATTTCTTACCTTCCAACCTCGGCATAGGTGCAGCATATGAAGTAGATATAGACGAATACAATACCTTCGTATTTGCGCTTGATATCAACAAATTAATGGTACCGTCTCCAATTCCTGCTAAAATCAAGCAAGACGACGGCACTTTAATAGACAATCCTGAATATGATGGGAATGGGAATGGGATTCCTGATTTCAAAGAAAAATCCGTAGTAAGCGGCATCTTTGGTTCTTTCGGTGATGCTCCAGGAGGAGGAAGCGAAGAAATTAGGGAACTGATGTATTCCATCGGAGCAGAATATTGGTACGACGAACAGTTTTCTGTAAGAGCTGGCTACTATTCTGAACACGCTACCAAAGGTAATCGTAAATACTTTACCGTTGGGATGGGCTTAAAATACAATGTATTTGGCCTGAACTTCTCTTATCTCGTACCAACAACCAATCAAAGAAATCCGCTTGATAATACCTTGAGATTCTCTTTAATGTTTGACTTTGGCGCATTCGAGGCAGACGATTTGTAAGACAATAACGATTCATATTTTAAAAAAGGCATCGAACATTTAAATGTTCGATGCCTTTTCGTATTTTACTACTATATCATAGACTACTATTATCACAAAGTGATAAAATCGTATTAAAAAAACATCCTAGCATCCCAAAAGGATGTTTTCAGGATTTTTGAATCAATACTAGACGTTGAATCTTCTCGCATTTGTAATTCATTAAATCCTTTCATGCGAAGAACTCAACCGTTCGTGATAATTTTATACCCCATTCAGGTCATTTCAATTTTCTACTTCAGGAGAACTTCTATATTTGAACATACTACTTCAAGTATTTCCTACTAGCTAGCTAAAACCAATATTCTACTATGTTTATTCAATCAAGTTGCTGATTTGACCATCAGTACCCTGTATAATCGTTTGCTCCTTATCAAGCAACATCAAATTCATCCCGAATGAAAACAAAACGTTTAATCCGATTAATTCGCTATCCTTTGATAGGTTTGTTTGCATTTCTCCTTTCGGGAAATGAAGCAAAAGCACAAGATATTCAAGGTTTTGCACAAGCAAAACCAGTTGACGTTTCGGGCAGTATCGGTGTAGGCTTGGGTATGTATAACGCTATCGGAAGAGATTCTAGAAGAGACCCTTTTTCTTATCTATTGAATGTCAATTTGAATATCAAATTATACGGCATCAATATACCTTTCAGTGCTGTGTTCAGTCAGCAAGAAACCAATTTTCTACAACCCTTCAACCAGTATGGACTAAGCCCCCACTGGAAATGGGTCAAAGTTCATGCGGGTTATCGCCGCATGAACTTCTCTCCGTTCACCCTGAATGGGCATACTTTCCTAGGAGCTGGACTTGAACTCACACCACAAATCACAGAGAAAATACAACTCCGCCTAGGTGCCATGTATGGAAGGCTTAGGAGAGCGGTAGATGAAGACCCACAAGACAGTCTCAACCTCGCTTTGTCTTATCGAAGAATGGGCTTTGCAGCAAAAGCAGGTATTGGATACGGAGAAGGAAGTTTCGTGGATTTGATACTATTCAAGGCGAAAGACGACATCAACAGTATAGATGCCAATACAACTCAATACAATGTCCAACCACAGGAAAATCTAGTTTTAGGCATTTCAGCTCAACATAATATCGGCAAGGTTGTCAGCATTTTCCTAGATTACGGCAATAGTGCTTTCTCTAGAGATATTAGAAACAATGAAGAAATCACCAATAATACCGCTTCTTTCTATAGCAATTTTGGCAATCTATATACACCACGCTCCTCTAGTACTTACAGCAGTGCTTTCCGAGGAGAAATCAAAGTTCAACTCAACAGTTTCGCTTTTGGAGGCACCTACAATCGAGTTGACCCCGATTACAGGACGCTAGGCGCTTACTTTTTTCTGAATGATATAGAAGATTATACTTTTAATGTTTCTGGTAGCGCCTTCAAAGGAACAACGACTTTCTCCCTAAACGCAGGTTGGCAAAAAAACAACCTCAATGAAGCTAAAGCTTCTCAAAGTTCTCGTTTTATCGCTTCTGCCAATCTCTCTTTCACGGATCAAAATCGCTTCAACCTCAACCTCTCGGCTTCCAATTATTCTACCTTTCTAAAAGTGGTACAAGAACAATTTTCCGACTCTACCAATGTCTATCAGATTTCTAGAAATATCTCCGTCAATACGGACATCCTTGTCGTCAAACGCAAAAACCCACAAAGTATCTGGGCGAGCGCCAGCTATCAAATCGGGAACTTCAGAGACGAATATATGATTAACGTGCAAGAGAACACCTTCTTTAATTCCAGTTTGGGTTACCGCTTCAATTGGCGGAAAAAGAAATGGGTTTTTAGTCCCTCTTTCAATTATTCTACCAATACCGCTACCCTATTTGGAGCTCAGAACTTTGGCCCTAGCCTCAACCTCAGCAAACGTTTCAAAAAGAAGAACAAC
This sequence comes from Saprospiraceae bacterium, assembly GCA_020630355.1. Lineage (GTDB taxonomy): Bacteria > Bacteroidota > Bacteroidia > Chitinophagales > Saprospiraceae > JAHDBJ01. Next base: position 1,087 of record JAHDBO010000022.1, on the reverse strand, counting down.
CGAGCCTCCTACAATGCTTCTTATCTCTTTACTTTCAATGACGACCTGCGTGTTTTCGACATCATGAACCATCGCATTAGTTATAGTACGGCTTTCGCCAAAAAACATACCGTTACTGTAGGAATAGGCTATTTCATGAAAATGGATAAAATCCTAGAAGAAAATTCCTTCACAGAAATCAGGGGCAACCTCAACTATAGATATTCCTTCTAAACCAAGCCAAAACGATCATGAAAAAACAAATCCTCATACTCCTAGGAATGCTGCTTCAACTATCGGTTGTGGCACAGACCTACCCTGTTTCAGCGATGCCGCAGTTGCTGCCGCCCAACTCGATTTATCTTTCCGATTATACAGCGGCTGGTTCGGACAAATTTACCCTGAACATCGCCCTAAACGACTTTAACGAAGACGAATATGACGTCCGTTTGCAATTGACCATCGCTGGGGAAGGGGCCTTCTTGCAAACTTCCCCCGATTTCACACCACAACCACTGACGCTTTTCCCAGGAAATAATTCCCTTACGGGAAATGACTTAGAAGAGTATTTCAATCTCAACAACATGATTGTAAATGGGGTCGACGAACAAGAATTCCGCCGCACGGGTGCGCTACCTCCTGGTATTTATTCCTTCTGTGTACAGGCATTCGACTATCGCCGTCAAGATGTCGCCCTATCCTTGAGAGGCTGCAATACAGTCACCTTACAAAAAAACAATCCACCGCTCCTAGTCTATCCAGAATGTGGCGCCATTGTCCCAGTTCAAGATGTCAATAACATCCAATTCCAATGGCAAACACAGGCAGACCGTTCTATCCAAGCAGAATATACCCTAGAATTGGTCGAAGTTCCACACGGTATGAATCCTGATGATGCCCTGAACGGAGCGGGACGACAGGTACTTGCCCCTAGTGATGCCGTCACCACGCAAACCCAGTTTTTATACGGTAATGATCAATTGCCCCTAGAAGTTGGTAAATCTTATGCCTATCGAGTACGGTTGGAAGATATAGAAGGCGCAACTACCATCGAGAATAATGGTATCTCTCAATCGTGCCTATTCCATTATGGTGCACCCACCAATGG
>JAHDBO010000355.1 GCA_020630355.1 Saprospiraceae bacterium | reverse complement strand
AACCCACTCCATAGGTAAATTTAAATTCCTCCAAGCGATAATCACCAATTTCCTCCGCTACTCCTCCTACCCCACCAAAAGCCACCATTCCAAATCGCCAAAACAAAGGAAAGCGGTATTCGGTTTGCAAAACCACCATATTCCTATCCCGAAACCGCCCCTCAAAAATTCCACGCATTTTTTTACTTCCGCCCATCAATGCCAGCTCGTTGAAAGGAGGGTCACCAAAGGTGGAGACCAAAAATAGATTTGTCGCCAAGATGGTTTTCGGGGTGATAGTCTGATAATGCGTTGCATCTATTGTAAATCGTTGAAAATTAAAATCACTCCCCAGGGCAGTACTATTCACTATAGACGCCAATTCTACGAACTGACCTTTACTTGGAAAGAAAACATCATCTCTCGTATCATAATTAGCGACCAATCCCAAACCAGAAATCAGTCCACCTTCACTTCCCGTCAGTTCGTTTTGATATAATAACCCCGTGGAATCTCGTTGAGTTATCCTATAATTATCAAACCAATATCGCCCGCCCAGATACCATTTTTCGTTCAATCTTCTTAGTGCATTGACCCGTATCCTAGGAAAAGTAGCATTGTACAATTCCTCATTTTCTTTGCGTGTATCCCCTCCTATCCCAAAAAAATTATAGGTATAGATATAAAAACCAGATTCTCCGTAAACGGACCATTTTTCCTTGTCTAAAAAAAATCTGAAATCAAAAAATGTCAATAATTGCTTACGTAAAGTATAGACTGCCCCTGTTGTAATTTGTGAAGCCCTCAAAGAATCAGGTTCTCCTTTGAAGCGAAACGCATAAGTTGCGCCAGCTCCAAAACCCCAATTTGTCTCAGGTGAAAAAAACACAACGGGCAAAACAGCTAGTGCTCCCTTACGTTTCTTTTGGGGGATGCTATCTTGCTGAGCCCTTAGGCTAATTGCTAGGAAAAAAGATAGCGCTATAAATAGAATGACTTTAGGTTTCATCAACACAAGATAAAAGAATGGTACAATTTCTAGCCCCACATTCGATTACAAATGTTAGAAATTGCTTCATTTTCGATTTTGGCAAAACGAGGAAGTATGTGCTAGGACAAAAATAAGTACCTTTTTTTGACCGAGCACTTACTAAATTATAAAAGAATGATTTTCAATCTAATATCTAAATGCTAATTATTAAAGTCTGGTTTTAGCATAAAATCTATTATTTCAATCCTACTCAAATCCATTATCTTCACCACCACATCTAAAAAGTCAATTATGAGAACAGTAAAATGGGAAGGCGTCTATCCTGCCGTGACAACAAAATTCAAAGTAGATGAATCTTTAGATATTCCTGCTTTTTTGAAAAATATAGAATTCCAAGTGGATGCGGGTGTAGATGGAATTATTATCGGTGGTTCACTAGGAGAAAGTAGTACCATTACGCATGACGAACGGCTCGAAATGACAAAAGCGGCACTAGAAAGCGTTGGGGATAGAGCCGACATCATTGTCAATATAGCAGAAGGTTCTACTAGAAACGCCATTGCACTCGCCCAAAAAGCAGAGGCAATCGGCGCACATGGTTTGATGTTGCTCCCCCCGATGATGTACAAGCCAACCGACCAAGAAGTAGCCGATTTTTTTATAGCTGTCGCTAAAAGTACTAAGCTGCCCATTTTGGTTTACAACAATCCTGTCGATTATAAAATCGAAATCACGATGGAGATTTTCGAGCAATTGATTCAATACGATAATATACAAGCCGTCAAAGAAAGTACAAGAGACATCTCTAACGTCACAAGGATGAAAAGCCGTTTCGGTGACCGTATCAAAATTCTTTGTGGAGTGGATACACTAGCCATGGAAGCGCTCCTCATGGGTGCAGATGGTTGGGTCGCTGGCCTCGTCGATGCCTTCCCTGCGGAGACAGTGGCGATTTATCGCCTCGTAAAGGCAGGTAGAATCGAAGAAGCTCTAAAAATCTATCGCTGGTTTTTGCCTATATTAGAATTGGACATCAACCCACAACTCGTGCAGAACATCAAATTGGCAGAAGTAATGACAGGTATAGGTACAGAACACGTCCGTGCTCCACGTCACATCCTAGTGGGCGAAGAACGCCAAAGGGTCATCGCCATCCTAGAAGAAGGCATCAAAAACCGACCAATTTTACCAGAAGTTTAATATTAGGTATAGATGGGTGTATATAGGTTTATGCTGGTATAAAATGGGTATAGATGGGTATAGATAGGTATAAGTAGGTATAGATTGGTATAAGTAGGTATAAAATGGGTATA
>JAHDBO010000021.1 GCA_020630355.1 Saprospiraceae bacterium | reverse complement strand
ACTACGAAGAATCCAAAAGCTGGCGACGCACAGGACTTGCTTTGCAGTTCAAGACGATACTTGAACCATCCGCAGGGAAGGGCGACATCCTAGATTACATCAAAGATGAAGTTGCCGATGCCCGAAAACCCGAAGCCATGTTTTGTATTGAGTTGCATCCTGACTTACAAGCCATCCTTCGAGAGAAAAACTATGATGTCATTGGTGATGATTTTTTAGCTTTTGAAAGTCCATATTCCTTCAATCTGATTGTGATGAACCCACCCTTTGATGCTGGTGCAAAGCACTTGCTCAAAGCCTGGGAGATTCTGCATGGTGGCGACATTGTGTGTCTGCTCAATGCGGAAACCTATCACAATCCCTACACGAAGGAGCGAGAGCTATTGAAAGCTATCATAGATGAACATGGTACAGTCGAAGAATTGGGCAATTGCTTTTCTACTTCCGAGCGTAAGACCAATGTAAATGTCATTTTGGTACGGCTTACAAAAGCAGCCAAAGCTTCCTTTGAGTTTGAAAATGATCCTTTTGATTTGGATAATGCCTACTTGGAGTTTCCAGAAGATATTGAGAGCAATCAAGTCGAAGTTTTGGATGTGCTGCAAGCGTATGAGAATCGCTACAAAGGAGCTATTGAAGCTTTCAAGGATTTGAGGTTGGCAATCCGTAAATTTCAATATTACACCAAAGACGTATTCATACCTGATTATGTCATGGATGATTATTTGAAACTGGCACGACAACACAGCATGAATCCTTTTGTACGAAAATTCAATGAAGCCTGTTGGAATAAGATTTTGAGTGAGTCAAAATTTGAACGCTTCCTCACTACGAATGTACGCCGCGCCTTCACCGACAAATTCAGCCATCAGCAAAAACTAGCTTTTACGAAGGCAAACATGGTGACGCTCTTTCAAATCCTTTGGCAAAACAAGGATGATATACTAGAGAGTTGCATCGAGGATATATTCGACATTATGACTCGATACCACTATGACAATCGCATGGTGATTGAAGGTTGGAAAACGAATGATGCTTGGCGCGTGAATCGCAAAGTGATACTGCCACACATTGTCTCCTATGGAAAGTATATGTCTGCACCTGATTTAAAGCAGTACGGAGATAAATTCTCCTTGAACTGGAAATCAGAACTAGAGGACATAGACCGCTGTATGTGCTATATCGAAGCGAGAGCTTACGAGCGAACGCTGACCATTAGCCAAACACTCAGGCAGCACTTTGATACAATAGGACGCATCCGAACGGGTGAGACCTTTGATAAGGATTGCGAAAGTACCTATTTCAAAATCCGATTTTTCAAAAAGGGGACTATCCATATCACATTCAAAGACCGCTACCTATGGCAAGAGTTCAATTACAGAGCCGCACAGCGTAAAGGCTTTCCATTGCCAGCGCGTGTGAGTAAAAAGGAAACCGCACCAAACGAATCGGAAACAGCGACGGAAAGTGCGATGAGTTTATTTCCTGTTACCACCTAAACAATGAAAGCAATGGTTTACACACTTTGGACAACTGATCCTTGGCTGACTTGGACATCTTTTCGATTGCATGGTGTATTTTCCACGCAAGCAAAAGCGGTGACTCATGCCAAAGAGGAGAACTTAATCGAATACAATTGCCATGTAGTCATCTACAAGGGCAGACTAGATGATTATGAAGCGGACGCACAGAAAGTCTTCTCCACAGAATTTGATGATGACAGAACCGAACTAATGAACGAATAATCTCAATACCGAGAACGGTAGAAAATTGCAAAGAAGAACGAACAAGGCGTTGTATGATAAATGTACAGCGTCTTCTTTTGGGGTAGGGGAGTGGGTTGCTAGGCTCAATTTTTTCCTATAATTAGCTTGTATGTTAAGTTACGAAACATACTGCTTCGAGTCCTTCTAAGTTTCGGAAGGCTTAGGAAATTGAAGAAGAAGATTTTTTGCAAATTCTTTAAAAAAAAAGAGTGACCGATTCGCAGCATTGCAGTCTTTATTTTGTTCTTTGGAAGAACACACTAGAAAACTAAAAGTAGTAGAACCAATTCGACCTAAAAAGTTTGGTTTTTTGGGGTTATACAGGGTACGGCGTTCTTTAGGGAATGTCGTTACCCTTTTAAAAAAAACATCTCAAATGCACTCCTTCCAATAAGATAGCACAGCGTATCGCATAAGGGAACAGAAGTTTTGAAAGACAAACTTTCTAACCCCAATCGCTTAGAATTACTGTTTCGTGAGCATCAATATTGTAGAAGATGTATTCAAAAGGTTTATCGAAGTAGGCAATTGCTTGGATAGACTAATGCTAACAAGAATATTCTGCACAGGTAATGATGCGTTGCTATATTATTGAACAGGTTTCCAAAAGTCATAAAAACACGAGCATAGTGCTAGGTGTTCAGTCAAAGTACACAAAAAGATGATTGAGCAATTTGGCATTGCTCTTAGATACGAAACACCGTCACACTATGTTCGGCAAAACATCTTGACAAAGCTATTGATTAGCTATGTGCAAAGGTGAAAATCAAATGGTTGTAGTTGTCTGTAAGTAGAAGGCTACTTTACAGCCCCGTGATTTACCTTATTCACCTTTCCCGTTCCCAAAGCTCTCTGTTGAGGTTGGGAACGGGTAGGAGGCGAAATTACTTTTTATCAGTAGATAGTACTTGCTTTTTTTTATCAGAAGATGTCGTAATTTGGACAATCAACTTTTCTTCTTCTACCGTTTGAAAGACTTCTTCTTTCAGGTCTTCGGGTACTTCAATTTCGGGTTTGAGTTCGCTAAATATTTGCTCCAAGTTACTCTTGATTGGATTCTTCTCTTGCGTCATGTTACAACACTTTTAAGTAATTCTGCTAAACGGCTACGACTACGTTTCAGACGCATCTTTACAGCACTTTCGCCTACATTTAAAGTGGCTGCAATTTGCTTTACAGACATTCCATCCTGATAACGCATGAGTAGCACCATTTTATCATCTGCTTTCAACTCCTCAAACAACATTTCAAGCTGTTCGAGTTGTAGCTCTTTCAGCACTTTGTGTTCTAGCTCTATTTCATCTGTAGAAAGATGCTCAAAGGCACTTGCTTCAAAGTCATCGAAACGCAATCTTTTTTGTTGTTTTAAGTAGTCCATGCAATAGTTATAGGTAATAGATTTTACCCAAAACGAAAAATCTGAACTTCCTTTAAACTTAGGCAGATTCATGAAAATTTTAATCATGATGTCATGCACCAAGTCTTGAGCAGTACCTCTGTCTTTCACAATGTGAAAACACTTGTAAAACACTTTTTCGGAGTAGCGGTCATATAGCACTTCTAATAAAAGCTCATCACCATCTACTATTTGCTGAACAAGCTCTACGTCTGATAATTTTCGAGCCGCAGCTAATTTTATGTTTCTTCCAACCATTTGAGTAAATTCAAGGGGAGATAGCAGTTTTAACCCGCCATCTCTTTCCCTTTTATACATCACCCGAGAAATTTTTATTTTTTCTTAGACTTCTTTATGTCAGAACTGTCTTTTTACCTTTAGCCTTGCCTGTTCTTTTACTGCTATTCATCTTCAATTTTAAGATAAAAATAAGTCTAAACCAAAGACCCCAAGTTTGAAATTTGGTCACACTCTAATATAGGTTTTTTATACCCTTGCAATGCCCCATCAATTTAGTTGATATAGGTACTATTACTATGGATTGCTTGTCGGCTATGATAGCTTAGAATAGGTGTTTTCGTACGTATGGCTAATTCTTGTGTCATACTACCTCCCAAAAGATTCTCATACCATCCCCGTTTTCGATTTACAATAGTGAGTAAGTCTGTATCATTATCGAGTAAATAGCGATATAGTCCTTTAAGTGCAAAATTGGTGTCAAGATGGGTACTACTATATGGACTTTTGGGTGCAATCTGTTCAAAGGTGTTTTTTAATAGTTCAAAAGCAATGCTATCTGTTGCTTTATTGTCGCTAATATCTATAAAATCCACAAAGGCGTTGAAGTGTCTTGCAAATAGAGCGATCTGTCGAATCATAGCATAATTGAGCATATTCCAATCACTAGCATAGGTTAGGGCATCAAAGCCTTTATAGACCGCATCTTTAGGCACTATAAGTACAGGACAAGTAACATTTTGAATAATGCTAGAAGCAAAGCTGCCAAATACTCGTTTTTCAGCTGGGATGATGCTATTTATGCCTAATACCACAAAGTCATAATCTCTGGCTAGCTCTATGATTTTTAAGTTTTTTTGATAGGTAAGTGCTACTTTGTAATTCAGGCGTACAGCACTTGCTATTCCACCTTCGTTGGGAGTGAGGGATGCAAATTCTTCCAGTTTTTGGGTGATGGTTTTAGTTCTATTTTGTAAAGATTCTGGTTTTAAATAAAGTGCATTATGGTCAAAAAGTCCATCATAAATATTTACAACATCTATTTCTGCTCCAAATTTGGCAGCAATGCGCTCTGCAAAAATGAAGGCATTATAAGATGCTTCGCCAAAATTTGTAGGAAATAGAATTTTCCTCATGATAGATTTTTTTGACCAATTAGCACTGGAAGTAATGAATACATTTTATGAGCAATATCTATACCTCATCTTCTTCTATTTCTAAGTCGTCTTCATCAACATAAGCCGCATCTTCATCCTCTTGTCTATCGATATTATCTAGGTCTAAGGTATCGTTGAAGTCTAAAAAATCTCCATCTTGCTCTATTGTCTCTTTCTCTTCTTGAGACTTTTCTGCGGATTTTTTACTGAGTCTTTCACAAGCCCCTAAGAATAGGCTAATGAATAGGAGAGCATAAATTAAATTTACTGTCTTCTTCATTTAAGATTTTAGTTGAAAAAATATTAAACGAGCATAGTGCTAGGCACTCAGTTCTTTGCTATTGTTAATATTGAACAATTCGTCATTGCTCTAAGCATAAATCAGAACACCACCACACTACGCTCCACAAGTGATTTTCATTCAATTCCTTCTAAGAAAAGAGTTTATCTCTCTTTTGCTTAGCTTAAAAATTAAATGATTGTAGAGTATTGCTATTCATCTACCCAATAGGCATAGCCTGTTATATAACATTCAGATAGTACGGTTTAGATAAATGCAATACTTCTTGAACTTATTAGTCTGTAGCTTTAGGGTAGGAAATAGCAGTTTAAAATGTTTAAAGCTGCCATTCCATTCCCTGCTAAATCACCCGAAAATTATTCCTCTTTCGACTGTTTGGTATTAGTTTTTTTAGCTTTGGCTGAACTTGACTTTTTTGTTGTCTTAGCCTTCTTAGCCGTCTTAGGCTTAGTTGTTTTTTCTTTCTTTACCGTTGCCATTGGATCCTGAATTTAAGTGATGAAATTTAATTATAAACCAAAGACCCCAAACTCGAAATTCGGTCACACCCTTTGGAGACATTTTTTCAAAAAAAATCATTTCAAAAAAAAATACGATTTGGCTGTGACCGATTTACACAAATGAAGTCTTGGTCATAATTGGTGTTTATAAAATTAAATAGACTGATGATGAATGACCAAACTCGATATTCTGATGAAGATTTAAAAGGATTTGAAGATGTTATTAATGCCAAACTAAACAGAACCTATGAGCAGCTAGAGAGCTTACAGGCTCAGGTTATTGAATTGGAAGAAAGCATAGAGGATAGTGCTGGTGCACACTATATGAATGATGGTAATGTATCAGAACAGTTAGAGTTTCTGAATGGAATGATTTATCGCCAGCAAAAGCATATTAGTGACTTAGAGAAAGCCATGATGCGGATAAAAAATAAGACTTATGGTAGATGTGTGATGACGGGTGAATTGATAGATAAGAATCGTTTGATGGCTGTGCCTACTACAACCAAAAGTCTTTTGGCAAAAACGCAAGGAACAAGCGGAGCGGCTAAGCAAGCTAAGTCAAAAATTACAATGACAAAAGCTGAAAAGCCTTTGGTTTACTCTAGGGTTGTCCGAAAAGTACAGACTAACCCTGTAGTAGAGGATAAAGCTTTGATTGATAAGTCAGTAGATTTTGTAGATGTGCCATTTGAAGATGACGACAATGAAGAAACCTATTTCGATACCGTATCTGAAACAGTAATATAAGCATGACAGCAGAATTGAAGCAATATAATTTATCTAGTGCAAATATTGGACTTTCTCAAGAAAGTCTTTTGAAAATTGGAGCAGTGCTTCAAGGGCTTCTTGCAGATGAGCATGTCCTTTACATCAAGCTTAGAAATTATCATTGGAACGTTCAGGGGATGCACTTTAAGCAATTACACCTATTGTTTGAGGAGCAATATAGGCAATTGGAAGTCCAGATAGATGCTGTTGCCGAGCGCATCCGAAGTTTAGGGATATTTGCAGCAGGTTCTATGCAAATTTTTCTACAAAAGAGTCAGCTTAAAGAAACAGGACACCTCAATGGAAATGCCTACGATATGCTTGATGAATTGCTAAAAGATCAAGAGATTATCACACAGCAGCTTCGTAATAGCATTCAGATTGTAGAAGTATTGAAGGACGTTGGCACAACTGACTTTTTGGTAGAAACACTAAAAATGCACGAAACTATGGCTTGGGTACTTCGGGCGCATATTTCCTAAAATCTTAGCAAACAATGAAAAAGAAGGATTATAAAAAGCAAACCTCCAACAAGGAAGAACAGCAATATCAGGACGGGCATCGCAAACGTAAATTGCAGCCCGTTGGTAAAAAGCCTAAATATAGATGGCAAGAAGAATTAGCAGAAATGGCTATTAGTCATTTACTCTCATTTGCATAAGCATAAGTTCTTACCAACAACTTACGGTATGTGGTGTCCTGCTGCATACCGATTTTTTTTGAACCTTTTAAGATGAATAACACGATACCACTATGCCCTATTGAAAAAATAGAGGGGCTAAATAAAGTCGAGTTTAAAGATTACTTTTTAAAAACATCTACTCCTGTTGTTCTTACGGATATGATGGATAATTGGAGTGCAAGACAAAAATGGACACTTGACTTTTTCAAGATGAATTATGGACACTTAAAAGTACCCGTCTATTCTTCAAACTCCTCTAAAGCAGGGAAACATTACCTAAAAGCAGACCAAAAAATATATTTCCATGATTACATCAATATGATTCAGAATGGGGCTACTGATTTGCGCTTATTTTTATTTAATATTTTCCATCATGCACCCGAGTTGCAGCAAGATTACGAGTACCTAAGCATCATGGATGGAGTGTATAAAGAATATCCTTTTACTTTTTTTGGAGGGGCAGGTTCAAAAGTAGCGATGCACTATGATATTGATATGTCTCATGTATTCTTGAGCCAATTTGAGGGTCGAAAGCGCGTGTGGTTATTTGCTCCTGAGCAATCTCGAAACTTATACCACCTCCCTTTTACAGTTGCTAGTCATATTGATATTGATACGCCAAATTTTACGCACTTTCCCGCTTTGAAAAATTTACAGGGCTATGAGTGCATTCTTTATCCTGGTGAAACACTGTATATTCCGAGTGGGTATTGGCACTATATTACCTATTTGGATGCTGGTTTTTCGATGAGCCAACGTGCAAATGATTCTTTTATAAAAAAGGCAAAAGGGGCAATGAATATTGCTACACACTTTGTAGTAGATAAGGGCATGAACCGATTATTAGGGAAACGCTGGCAAACAATGAAAAAAGATATGGCAAAGCGTAGAGCGGAAATGAGCAATACTTAGGGATTGACTATTGCTAGATATAATGATAGAAAATGAAGATAATACAATTGCTTACGTTCTTGATAGTTTCAGTATGTGTTCAGGCGCAGTCCAGTATTGAATGGATAGAGGAACTAGAGTTAGACAAAATTGAACCACACAGTAAGAAAACGTTTTGGTTAAAAATGCTTGACAATGGAATGTCACAGCCTGTTTGTATTCCTATTATTGTCTTAAAAGGAGAACAGCAATCTCCTGTTCTTGGTCTCACAGCAGCGATTCATGGTAATGAGTTAAATGGTATCAAGATAATTCAGGAGTTAGCGGAGGAGATAGATGTATCTCAATTAAATGGAACTATTATAGCAATCCCTGGACTCAATGGTATCAGTATTCCACAACACCGAAGACGGTACGTGGATGAGGAAGATTTGAATAGAAATTTCCCAGGCAAAGTGCATGGCAATCGCTCACAGCAATACGTATGGCAAATTAATAATAAAGTCCTTCCTAAAATGGAATACTTGATAGATATGCACACTGCAAGCTTTGGTAGGGTCAATAGTCTCTATGTTAGAGCAAAACTAGAGGATGCAGTGATTGCTAAGATGGCGAAACTTCAGGATGCGGATATTATCTTAAATAGCAATGGTTTGCCTAGTACGAATGAGCAAATTTCTGCTACTCGAACGATGAGAGCCGAAGCTATGCTGAAAGGAATCCATTGTATTACAGTAGAGTATGGCAACCCCCAAGTCTTTCAGCCCGAAATTGTGAAAAGAGGAAAAACAGGCATAAAGAATCTGATGAATTGGTTAGAAATGACGGATGAGCCGATTGATTTGAATGATGAGGTAGTTGTCTGTAAGAAATCGTATTGGATATATGTTCAAGAAGGCGGTTACTTGGATATACAAGTGGAGTTAAAGCAGCAGTTGCAGAAAGGAGACTTAATCGCCATCATGCGAAATCCTTTTGGAGATATTTTAAACGAATATTATTGCCCTGAAGATGGAATTGTAATTGGGAAAAGCAGCAATCCCATAAATATGAATGGAGGGAGGATTATTCATCTTGGGATTTTAGACAAATAGGACACTTTAATCATATCGGTTTTCCCTCGTGGAGACTATACTATCATGTCGAGGAGTGCAGAATCTACGATTCTGACACTCCTTTTTAGTTTTACCAACCCAATAAATAAGCAAAAATCAGAGGTGCAACAATCGTCGCATCCGATTCAATAACGAATTTGGGTGTATCAACATTGAGCTTGCCCCAAGTGATTTTTTCATTTGGCACAGCCCCAGAATAAGAACCATAGCTAGTAGTAGAATCGCTGATTTGGCAGAAGTACGACCACATAGGCACATTATTCAGCTCTAAATCTTGGTGCAGCATCGGTACAACACAAATCGGGAAATCCCCTGCAATGCCTCCACCAATTTGGAAAAAGCCCACGCCCTTATCTAAGGCGTTTTCTTGATACCATTTTGCCAAGTACATCATATACTCAATACCCGACTTCATTGTGGAAGGGTCAATTTCACCCGTAATGCAGTAAGAAGCAAAGAAATTACCACAAGTAGAATCCTCCCAACCTGGCACGATAATGGGCAAGTTCTTTTCCGCAGCCGCCAAAAGCCAACTATCCTTCGGGTTTATCTGATATTTATCTTCTAACTCACCGCTCAAAAGTATTTGATAAAAATATTCATACGGGAAATATCGCTTACCATTATCGTCTGCTTTTTTCCAGGCATCGTATAGGTGTTGCTCAATTGCTCGCATTGCTTCCGCCTCTGGAATGCACGTATCAGTCACACGGTTATAGTGATTATCTAATAGCTCTTGCTCATCTTGCGGAGAGAGGTCACGATAATTTGGCACACGTTTGTAATGCTTATGTGCTACTAAGTTAAATACATCCTCCTCCAAGTTTGCGCCTGTACAAGTAATAATCTGCACTTTGTCTTGCCGAATCATTTCAGCAAGGGATTTGCCCAATTCGGCAGTACTCATAGCACCTGCCATTGTAATCATCATTTTGTGACCATTGGCAAGCTGCGCTTCGTAAGCCTTAGCTGCATCCACAAGGGTAGCAGCATTGAAGTGTTTATAATGTTCTAAAATGAATTTAGAAACTGCTCCTTTATTGTTCATTTTCTGTTTTACTGATTTGAATTGAGTAAAAAATGTTCTTTACATTTTCACTCGTCGTCCGTTATTTCGGACTGAAATTTATAAGAAAGCATTTTGTAATAAAGCTTTGCCGTTAAGAATTGCGGCGCACTTAGCCCCTCAATCGGTGCAAGCTCTACAATATCGAAACCAACGACATTTTTTTGTTCAAATACCTCTTTCAAATAGTTAATGGCTTTATACCAAGTCAATCCACCTGGCTCTGGTGTGCCCGTAGCGGGCATAATGGAAGGATCGAAGGCATCTAAATCGAAAGTGATATAAACATTATCTGTCATTTTAGCGATAGAGTCTATTTCCCAAGCACTCCCCTGACAAACTTCATCTGCAAAGTAGGTTTTGTCATAATCCATCAAAGCCTTTTCGCTAATATCCATACTGCGAATGCCTACTTGAATAAGATTACATTTTCTACTTGCGTCATACATCGCACAAGCATGATTGTAGGGCGTACCTTCATAGCGTGGACGCAAATCGGCATGAGCGTCAATTTGTAGTACTGTCAAGTCAGCGTACTGTTCATAAAAAGCTTTGATGATGCCGATGCTTATAGAGTGTTCTCCTCCAAAAAAAGTAGGGAACTTGCCATATTGAAGTAACTCTTTTGCACGTTGATAGGTCTTCTGAAACATATCTTCTGCTGAAGTAAAATCCTTGAGTTCTTCCAATATATGAATCCCCTGCTCATACACTTCTGTATTGGTTTCGATGTCGTAGAGTTCCATGTTTTCTGCTGCATCCAAAAAAGCAGCAAAACCTTTGTCTGCTCCTTTTCCCCATGTACTTGTGCCATCATAGGGAATGGATTGAAGTAGTATTTTCGCTTGTTCGAGCTTGGTGTATTGCTCTGCTATGCCTGCAAATCGTTTCTTCATTATTTGTTTTTGCTTGTAGTATCGTAGCCTAAAATTTGTAACATTTCATCTACTGTTTGCTCATTTCGATAAACGGTATCTATAAAATTTCCCTTCTTATCTCGGTCTATAATAATCAGCTTTGGGGCAGGTATCAAGCAGTGCTTAATACCACCGTAACCGCTAATAGAATCCTGATAAGCTCCTGTATGGAAAAAGCCAACATAAAGAGGCTCTTCCTCTTCATCTTTGTAGTTAGGTAAGAAAATTTGCTGATTCAAGTCCTCCGAATTGTAGTAGTCTGAGTGGTCACAACTAATACCGCCTATGTTTACTCTCCCATATTCGTTATGCCATTTATTGACAGGTAGCAGTATGAATTTTTCAAAAATAGACCAGGCATCAGGTATGGTATTCATCAAGCTATTGTCCACCAAATACCATTTTTCGGCATCGTTTTGTTGCTTCTGTTCTAAAACAGAAAAGATAATCGCACCGCTTTCTCCTACGGTATATTTGCCAAACTCCGTGAAAATATCTGGTTCATCTATCTCCGCTTCGACACAAACTTCCTTAATATTTCGCACTAACTCATTAATGATGTATTCATAGTCATATTCAAAGCCAAGATTGTTCCGAATCGGAAAACCGCCACCTAGATTGATTGCTTTTATGCTCGGACAAGCTTTTTTGAGTTGGGTAAATAACTTCATTGCCTTTTGAAATTCACCCCAATAGTACATATTGTCTTTAATGCCTGAATCAATGAAGAAGTGCATCATTTTGAGCGATAGGTTATCGTCATGTTCGATTTCTTCACGATAAAAATCTAAAATCTCCGATGGACGAATACCTAGACGTGAGGTATAGTAGGCAGACTGTGGTTCTTCATCAATTGCCATCCGAATACCAATTTTCAAGACCCCATCATATTCGGCTGCGAACTGCTTTACCCGTGCGACCTCCGTTTTAGAATCTAAAACTAAGATAGAGTTTTTGAAGCCCATCTTATTGAGCAAAATGATTTTATGAAGATAATCCTTCGTCTTGTAGCCATTATGAACGATGATGGTATTTAGTTTCACCTCTCCTTCTTCATATAGTTTCAATATCAAATCAATATCAAAAGAAGAAGAAGTTTCTAAGTGTACTTTTTCACGCAGCGTCGCTTTCACTACATCCGAGAAGTGACTACATTTAGTACAATAACAATAGTTATATACCCCTTTGTAGTTATTCTTCTTAATGGCTCGATTAAATAAATTTCGAGCTCGGCGGATTTGCTGCCCAATTCGTGGCAAATAAATTAACTTGAAGGGCGTACCGTATTTTTCTATTAGGTATTTCAAAGAAACGCCATGAAAACTCAAATAGCCATCCTTCAAATCAAAGCCCTCCTGTGGGAAGTAATAGCTTTGGTCAATTAAATCGAAATAAGTGTTTTTCATTTACGCCTGTGCTGTTTCGTCGTAATAGTTATTAATAATAGAGTCTAGCTCCTGCTCTCCTCTTGTAATTGCGTTTACTTTTTGCCATAAATCATCTGACATCAGTGTGCGTAGGGGCTGTTTCACTTGTGTTATTTTATCAAAGACTTTTGCAATTTTTTTATCCCATACCTTATAGTACTTCTTTAGGTCATCAGGGTAAACCACTTTGCGTTTTGTCCCCTCATCTATTCCTCTGAAAGGTGTTGCTATATTAAGATAGCCGTAGTCATCTGTCAGTTGTTCACCTACCTGAATATCACGGATGGCAATTTCAAAATCATAGGCGGTTGTAAGACAGTTAGAATTGAAGCTGTGATTGACATAGCGACCATTATCCCAGCAAAGAATGTAATTACCTTTGTTGTTTCGGAAGGTGTAGTAGTCAATAATGTCTTGGTATATTTGAGGCAATTCAGCCACCTCACTAGGGGTAAAGATCCTATCTAATCGGTCTTGTATCCAAGTAATTGTACCCGCAGGAATGAATTTGGTGGCGACTACTCCATAGCCTATTTCATCTGAAATAAAGCGCAGTTCTGTATTTGTATGAATCATCGTTTTGTTTGTTTATTCGACCCTAAAATGGTTACCGTTTTATAGATTATGAATAGACAAACCCTAGTAACGAATGAAATGGATTTTTGTGCTATTAATAAGCAATTTTTGGACTAAAAAAAACGATTTTTTTTTGGAGAACATTCCCTGTAAAAGGGTCGTTATTTGAGATTCAGAATCCGAAAAATTTGGATAGTGCCAAATAGCGCAGAAATCCCTGTTTTTAAGGACTTTACAAAATAGGCTAAGTTTTATAAAATCGTTACGAAAATCAAAGTATCTTTATACTTGAATTGAACCTTTTTATAAAACTTGGCTTATGAAATTCGGTTATGCTCGTGTCAGTACCAAAGACCAATCTTTAGCACTTCAGAAAGATGCGCTTTCCAAAGAAGGCTGCACCCAAATATACGAAGAAAAAGCGAGTGGTAAAAATGCGGAACGTCCAGAACTGCAAAAAATGTTGGCACAACTTCGCAAAGATGACCTTGTAGTCGTTTGGAAATTGGATAGGCTTGGACGCTCCTTACAAGACTTGGTTCGCTTGATGTCCTTTTTCCAAGAAAAGGAAGTAGGCTTTAAAAGTCTGCAAGACCATATTGATACCACTACGCCAGTTGGCAGATTGAACTTTCATTTATTCGCTGCGCTTGCCGAATTTGAACGAGACATTATCAGCGAACGCACTAAAGCAGGATTAGCAGCAGCCAGAGCAAGAGGTAGAAAAGGTGGGCGACCTAAAGGTTTATCAAAAAAAGCACAAGATAAAGCCCGACTTGCTGAAAGCCTCTATACCGAAAATGAACGTTCCATTCCTGAAATATGCGACCATATCGGGGTTTCTAAAGCTACGCTGTATCGTTATTTGCGTTTTAGAGGCGTGGAAATTGGGAAGGCGACGCAAAAATAGGTTTGAATTGTTTTACATAATAATCGTTTTTGCAAATCCCGACCAAAAAGTAAAATAGGAAACACCTTGTTTTTGTGGGCAAAAACTACCCTTTGGCTTTTGGAAAGGTTTTTTAGAGAGCCACGAACATTTGTGCGAAAATAGGCGGTAAGCTATGGCAACTAAACGTGTAAAATCCGCCAAATCTTAACATTTGCCGTTTAGCCTTGATTCTAAAACTTCTGACTCAAGTGGACACCTAAATAACTGTTTTTACTGACAATTGACCTGGCTTAGGAGGTTGTAGGATAATACGACAGTATTAGTACGCAGCTTGCGGAGTACCGAGCGAACAGCGAGTCTGTAGCACTCCACCCCAAATCTGTCCACTCCGTACAACTCCAAGCACCGAACCACTAACAAAAAAATATATCATATTCGACATACAATTTTCGATTAAAAGATTCAGAGGTTCTGCGCTTTTGTAAATATTGATGTTCACGCTCCATCTGTGCTTTTCGCTCTGGTGAAACAGAAGAAGTTTGCTGAATAGTCGCTTTATCTTTAGTCTGCTCCTCCTTCTTTTCAGTGTCATTTGATGATGGTGTACTTCCATCTAGTAATCTTGCTAAATCCATATTGCTTATTTTATATGCTTATCTGCCTAAATTAACGCCCTGCTTTTTAGCCCGTTCTTTAATATTATGGTACAACCTTTGATGCTGCTCTCTTTGCCGAGTAAGGTACATGAGCATTCGGTCACGCTCC
>JAHDBO010000020.1 GCA_020630355.1 Saprospiraceae bacterium | reverse complement strand
TTATAATCGAGATATTTCATAATAAGAACGAAACAAAGATAATATGAAGCATTTATTTATCTGCCTTTGTTCGCTACTGTTTACGACAACTCCAACGAAAGCACAAACTGGACGTATTATTGTGTATGTCAATCCCGCAGCCGAATCACGGGCAGATGCTGATTTTCAAAAAAATATTCTACCAAAACTAAATGCGTATGCTGCCGAAAAAGGATTGGAAATCGTTGTTCATGATATAAGAAAAGGTGCACCGATGACGGTTGTCCATACCCCTTTGGTCGTTTTCCAAAATCACAAAGGGACTTCCACTTTTTCAGCCCGAAAGCACGAAGTAGAAAAGTACCTCAATTTCATCCGAACGGCGAGGATGGTGCCACAAAAATGGGCGGTTATCAATCAGGAGAATGTAGCTATGAAGCTTTTTGGACGGATGAAGATAGCGGCTAAGTATAAGGTTACAGATATAAAAGGAGTACCTCCCGGTAATTTGAATAAAGAAATTTTTCGCATAAAAACCACGGAGGCTATTACGAAGGGTTTAGAAGGCTTTGATTTTTATGATGAGATGCCCATGATGAATTGGGATAGGGTTTTCTACATGGATTTCCACCCTTATCTGGCAGAAAATGGGACATTATATCTTTCCACCGAGCTTTATTCTCAGTTCAATTGTATTGAGCCTATCTATTCTACTTTGAAGACGCCCCTTTCGGGGAAATGGGAGGAGGTAGAAGCCCTTTTTGCGAAAGCAGGAAAAGAACTTGGGCAGGAAATGTTGCGCTTGTCCAAGGAATCGACTATCGGAGATGCTTTCGAGCCCGTTCCGAGAGATACACCAATAAAAACAGTACTAGACTTAGGTTATACATTACCTGAAGCACCAGAAATAGGGGAGAGTAAGATTGAAAATTTCCGAGCGGCTGGCAAATGGAATGTCAAAGGTGCCATTGATGAAGACACACCAATGGTACAGTTTACTTTTTTATCTCCTTTGGATTACTATTCTGGAACAGTTGATAATCTAGAAGGGTATCTAATTTTTGGGGATAAAGGCTTAGATGCTGTGAAGGGGCGGTTTAAAGTGAAGTTGTCAGGTACGACGATGGGAGACACTGACTTGGATCAAGCCATAACGGGTTTCATACTTAATGCAGTGGAATTTCCAGAAGCTCAATTTTTGATAGAAAAAAGTACTGGAGACAATAAGCTCTGGGATAGCGGTCAAGGAGCAGATTTTAATGCGGTAGGGCAATTTGATTTATCGGGTGCATCTGCCAGTGTGCCGGTAGACGCAAGATTAGAACCAATTTTGCTGGAAAGCGGCAAAACAGGTTTGAGTGTTTTTGCTACTTATCAGCTAAAGCTCAAGGATGATTTCAAAGTAGAAAAAGGTCCTGACGGTCCTAACCCTGCCAATCAAACCCTTGTTTTTTACCTGAATTTCCTTATGGAAAAAGAATAACAATTTCTGAACCAATAAAAATATTTCAAGAATGAGAGCATTGTTTTTTGCTTTTATAGTAATGTCGTTGATTGCTTGTGGTGGTGCCAAACAAGGCGCAACTGAAACCAGTGGCCCTAGTGCGCCTGCTCCTGCTGCTACAGCGGCTACATCCAATGTCCCTGGGACATTAACTTGGGAAGCCAATGCAGGTTGGACGGCAGTAGGTACTTTTGATCAGTGGGGATTCCAGTCGTTTGAAGTGCCCAATGGAGATTTTACGAAAGTAAAAGCCGTAGTGGAAGTAGACGTTAATTCGGTCAATACTGCTAAAAAAGGCTTGGAAAACCACATGAGGGAAGATGACTATTTGGATGTAAAGGGCTATCCATCCGCCTTGATTCGGCTGGATGGTGCTGAAAAGCAAGCGGATGGTAGTTATGTTGCTCAAGCGACTATTGATTTAAAAGGGACGAAAAAGGTGGTTCCACTAACATTTAAAGTGGGAGAGGGGAATCAAATCCTAGGGACAGCAGAAATGATGCGAAAGGATTTTAAGGTAGGTGGGAAAGGGCCACGTAACTTGGTGAAGATGAAATTTGATTTTAAAGCACCAATTTAGGTTTACGGCTTAATCGGATTGGTTTTTTTAGGTAAAAAAGTTACTTTTGTGGCGAGAACTAACCTTTGTACCTAATTAGAAAAAAAAGTTTCATGGGAATGTGACTTTTTTTACCAGATTACGTCTAATTCAGGCAATCCACAATTATTTTTTTTTATTAAACCAAAATGAGGTCGTTCATTATGAAGAAATTATTAACACTTCTTGCTTTAATGGTATTCACCGCTAGTGTTTACGCACAGATTGAAGGTATGCCTTTCGGAGATTTACCACCTGCTGAGCTAGGTAAATGCTATGCTAAATGTAAAATTGCTGATCAATATGAGACTGTTTCTATGCAGAAATTAGTAGCTCCAGAAAGACAAGAGAGCAAGTTGATTCCAGCTGTTTACGAAACGGTTACTGAAACTATCTTAGTAAAAGAAGCTGGTGAGAAATTGGTTCCAGTTGCACCTGTTTACGAAACAGTAACAGAGCAAATCATGGTTCAGCCAGAAAGCAAGAAAGTAAAATTAATCCCTGCAAGATACAAAACTGAAACTCGTAGAGTATTGGTTTCTGAAGCTCGTGGACAGTGGGTTAAAAAGAAGAAAGATCCTAACTGTTTCTCTTCTAACCCAGAAGATTGCTACGTAGCTTGTTACGAAGAAGTACCAGCTGTTTACAGAACAGAGAAGTACCAAGTATTGGCTTCTGCTGCTACTACTTCTGAAACAGTAACGCCTGCGAAATACCAAACTGTCACTAAGAGAGTTTTGAAAACGCCTGCAACTGTAACAAGAGTAGCTATCGAACCAGTTTATAAAACTATCACTAAGAAAGTGATGACTAAGCCAGAAACTTACGAAACAATCACTATCCCAGCAAAGTACGATACTGTGACTGAGAGACGTTTGGTAAGAAAAGGTGGTTACACACAGTGGACTGAAATCCTTTGTGCTGCACAAACTACTAACGCTACTGTAGTAAGAGTACAGAAAGCTTTGAATGCAGCTGGTTATGATGCTGGTACTGTTGATGGTGTTTTGGGTATCAAAACTCAAACTGCTTTGAAACAATACCAAACTGACAAAGGTCTTCCTATTGGAAACTTGAACATCGAGACTTTGAAGTCACTAGGTGTACAATAAGAAATACCAACTAACTTTAAACTTGGCAAGTCCTTTTAGGGCTTGCCTTTTTTGTTTTGGGCTTGAAATGCTAAAGTATAAACTGTATACTTATTGTAAGATGGTGGAATCTTTTCCATCAAATTTTGTTATATAGTTTGGAAGGTTTCGTATCAGGTTTTGGTTGATAATACTGAAACTTGGAACTTGAATACCTGAAACTAATTTCACCAGAAACCAGAAAATCATGGCAAAGAGTACAGCAGATAACATAAGACTGATTGCAAGCAACAAAAAAGCCAAATTTGAATATCACTTCGTAGATGAATTTGAGGCTGGTGTAATGTTGCAGGGGACGGAAGTGAAGTCCATTCGTGCGGGTAAAACCAACTTAAATGATGCTTATTGTACCTTCGATAAAGGGGAGCTATACATAAGAAGTATGTACATAGCAGAATACGACCACGGTACATACAATAATCACGAATCACGCCGAGTGCGTAAACTATTACTGAGAGGTACAGAATTAAAGAAGTTAGAAAAAAAGGTTAAGGAAAAAGGCCTGGCTATCATCCCTTATCAAGTGTATATTACAGATAGAGGTTTTGTGAAGATTTCCATCGCACTTGGGCAAGGTAAAAAAGTACACGATAAGCGCAATACCATCAAAGACCGTGACGATAAACGCAAGCTTGATCGTATCAAGAAATCGTATGGATGATGAGGGCTAGGTATAAATCGGTATAGATAGGTTCAAGTAGGTATAAAGTAGGAGTAAATGGGTGCAAATAGGTATATTTAGTCAGTGCTAATTTCTTTTCTAATCCTATGTGTGTACCAATATGTACCCATCTATACCTAACATATACCAATATAAACCTATTTACACCTTTTACCAATGAAAAGATTACTCCCATTTTTGGTTGCCCTTTGCTCTTTCCTTTCTGTGGAGGCTCAAAACCTCAACGATTTTCTCTATGATTTGGAAGGAGTTCGTTTTGAGCAGTTGTCAAATACGGAAGATGGGGCATTTCGGTATCGATTGATGGTACGGCAGCCGGTGGATCATCAAAATGAGACAAAAGGATATTTTTATCAACAGGTTATCTGGGAACATCGCGACTTTGATAAGCCTATATTGATAAACACCAATGGCTATGCAATGTGGCGTGGGCCTAGTGAGTTGAAACAATTGCTTGGTGCTAATTTTATCAATGTAGAGCACCGTTATTTTGGTGTTTCCAAACCAGATTCTCTGGATTGGAAATATTTGACTCTGGAGCAAGCGACGGCTGATTTACATCACATCAATACCATTTTCCGAAAGGTATATCAAAATAATAAATGGGTCAGTACAGGGGTCAGTAAAGGCGGACAGACTTCGATTTATTATCGCTATTTCTATCCTGAAGATGTGGATGTCAGTGTACCTTATGTAGCGCCGCTCAATCGGGAATATGAGGATAAGCGGATTTATTCTTTTCTAGCGAATGTGGGTACGGCGGAATGCCGCAAGAAAATCAAAGCATTTCAACTAAAGTTATTAAAAAACAAATCCAAATTGCTCCCCCTCTTGAAATGGTTCTCGAAAGGGAAAGGATATACTTTTGAATATATGGGCGGTGTGGAAGCTGCCTTTGAGTATGCGGTACTAGAATATCCTTTTTCTTTTTGGCAATCGGGTTCAGATTGTGATAATATTCCTGCCAAAACAGCGGATTGGGATAAGCAGCTTGAGCATTTTATCGATGCGGTTGGTCTAAGTTTGTACAGCGATAATCTCGTCAGCTATTATGCTCCTCATTATTATCAGGCAGCTACACAAATGGGCTATTATGGTTTTGAAACGAAGGCTTTTAAAGGCTATTTGAGTGCTCTGCCTCGTCAGCCTCACGCTGCTTTTGCACCTAAAAATACAAACGCAGCATACAATCCTAGCCTAAATAAAAAAGTGCATCAATGGGTGAAAACAAATGCCCACGATATGCTTTATATTTATGGTGGAACCGATACCTGGACAGCTACGGCAGTAGAAGTACCTGCTCAAGTCAATTCGGTAAAATATGTGCTATCGGGCAAGCATCATGGAAATGCCCGCATAAAGAATATGGAAGATACAATGCGTTCAAGTTTCATAAAGGAATTATCCAAGCGACTAGAAGTCGAGTTGAGAGATATTTTTAAGGAATAAATCAAAAAAATGGCAATAGGTATTATCGCTTTAGTTGTTGTGATTAGTACTTTGATAGTGTTTGCAGTGATTTATTTTGGCTATCATGGCTACCAAAATAAACTTGAAAATTCTCAGAAGTATCTTACAGATAAAGAGCTGCTCTTGATGATAGATGCCGAGCCAGATAAAATGATAACAAAAAAGCAATTGGCCCGTAAATCCGAACTTACCCAAAGCGAGTCAAGTAAACGGCTTAGTTATTTGATGATGCAGGGTGTCCTGACGGCGAGCTATGACAAGCGTTTCAACTACTTTTATTCCTTAAAAGAAAAAATAGACCATAGAGAGCCACCTCAACTTTCGGAGAAACCTTTTCTGACCGTTGATGATGTGATTAAGCTTTTTCAGCATTTTGATTATAAATTGACTATCCAGAAAATCTGTATTGCTTCGGGCTTGCCTGTTTCCGTTATCAAACGAGAAATGAAATATTTTGAAAAAGAAAAGGTGGTCAAAACCTTGTATAAAACATCAGCGGATGGGATGTCCACGAGCTCTTTCTTTGTTTTGCAGGAGCCTTACCGAACAAATCCCGAACAATTTTTAGAAGATGGGATGAGGATGGATTTGGATTTGGAAAAGCTTTACGAAAAAGAAATCACCAAGGAACATCGCAAATAGCCTGGCTTCCCTTCCTCCTTTATAGGGAAGTTTCTTATTTTTATCCACATTCAAATCAAGCCTTGAAAAACGTGCGGATATTTTGTCTAATAACAATATTGGGATGGTGTTTTTGTGCGAAAGCACAAACAGATAGTATTTTGTCGCCCCGAACGGCTAATTATGACATTAAGGTTGAACTGGATATTGCCCAA
The DNA here is from genome assembly GCA_020630355.1 of Saprospiraceae bacterium. Classification (GTDB taxonomy): domain Bacteria; phylum Bacteroidota; class Bacteroidia; order Chitinophagales; family Saprospiraceae; genus JAHDBJ01. Next base: position 8,292 of record JAHDBO010000020.1, on the reverse strand, counting down.
AAGAAAATATACGGACAAGAAAAAATTGTCTGGAAAAACCCTTCTCAAGACACGGTAAAAGAACTTCAGTTTCATTTATATCATAATGCTTTTCGCAATACGGAATCGACTTTTTATAAAGAGCGTGGTTTCGCTTCCTTTCTAGGAGGAAAGCAAGACGAGTGTCACTGGGCCTGGCAAGAAGTGCAAAAAATCGTAGATAATGAGGGCAATGATTTGACCAAAGGTATAGAATACATCCATCCTGACGACGATAATGAAGAAGACAAAACAGTGATTCGAGTACCTTTGTTGAAGCCTGTTTTGCCAGGAGGGAGTACGACGGTAGATCTAGAATGGATAGGGAAGATCCCTAAAATCATGCCTCGGACGGGCTACAATAAGGAATACTATTTTATGGTGCAGTGGTTTCCAAAGTTGGGGGTCTACGAGCCAAAAGGGATGCGCTATGCGGAGGAAGGCGGATGGAATTGTCATCAATACCATTCGATAGGAGAGTATTATGCTGATTTTGGGGTATATAACGTTGAAATTAGTGTTCCGAAAAATTATGTCGTCGGGGCAAGCGGCGAGTTGCAGCAGGATACCATACAGGGCAATAAGAAAATATATTCTTATCAAGCCAATGATGTGATTGATTTTGCTTGGACGGCTTCGCCTCATTTCGTTGAGCAGCGCAGGCAGTGGAATCATGTAGATATTCGACTGTTGACTTATCCTGTACACGAACACTTCGGCGTTCGTTATCTGGATGCCATGGAGTATTCTTTGGAGTATATGAGCAAGCATGTTGGGGCTTACCCCTATACAACATTAACGATTGTTGATACTCCTTTTCACGGTATTTTTTCGACTGGTATGGAATATCCTACCTTAATAACAGTAGGCAGTGTCTGCTTTTTGCCGAAAGGTGTCAAAACAACTGAGACGCTGGCTGTACACGAATTTGTACACCAGTATTTCATGCAAATGGTCGCCACGCACGAAGTCGAAGAACCCTGGATGGACGAAGGGATGACAACTTACTATGAAGGGCGCATCATGGATCATTATTATGGAGAGCAGACCGCCACAGTGGATGTATTGGGATTTAAATGCGGAAATGTGGTTTTTAATCGCTGGGAATTTTTCGGTAGCGAGAATAAAGATATTGCCGATGGTAGCTATAAAAGTTATGAATTTAAGGAGGGTGGATATAAGGAAACTTCTTATAACAAAACAGCTATTGCTCTGAGAACGTTGCAAGGACTCATTGGTGAAAACGTGATGGACACCCTGATGAGTACTTATTTTGACCGATGGAAATTCAAACATCCTTCGGGGCGTGATTTTATTGAAGTTGCCAACGAAGTTGTTCAGAAGCATCATGGGGATAAATTTGGTGAAAATCTGGATTGGTTTTTTGACCAAGTGCTTTATGGTTCGGATCTGTGTGATTATGAAATAGAAAGTGTCCATAGTCGTAGATTGACAAAAGCAGCTGGATATGTTGACAACCTAGAAGATTGTGCGCCTGTTGGGAGATTTGACGGGGATAAATATGAATCGAAGGTGACGGTTCGACGAAATGAGCCACTTCATTTTCCAGTAGATATTTTGGTCGTATTTGAAGATGGAACGACTGTCCAAGAGCAATGGGATGGCAAAGCAAGAAGCAAAACTTTCAGGTATATTGGTCAGGATAAAGTGATAGCGGCGACTGTTGACCCCGAACAGAAGATTCATATTGACAAGAATTTTTTGAATAATAGCTTTACCGTAAATAGAAATGAAAACGGGGTACGGAAATATGCCAATCAATTCTTGCTTTGGCTTCAAAATTCTATGCAAACTTTAAGTGTTTTGATATAAATGGCGGTACTAGAAGCATATCTCAAAGGCTGGGAGGCCTTAATGAAGCATTTAAGAATGTGGGGATTGCTCTATGTTGTCAATTTGCTTTTGGCGTTTACAGCGGTACTTCCTTTTTCGGGGTTGTTGGGAGAAACGGTCGCTCAGTCTCTGGGCTTAGAGAGAAGTTTAGACGGATTTGATTTTGGTCTCCTAGGAGATTTTATGAATAATTATGGACAGCCGTTTTCAGTGGTGCTCGACCAAGCAAAGGGGGGGGTATTGCTCTTTTTCTTGGCATCTCTTTTTTTGATGGGAGGTGTTCTGCAATCGCTTGTTCACTCCACACGCATATTTGCCTACTATGATTTTTGGAAGGGCTGTGGGCAATATTTTTGGCGATTGGTTCGTCTGACCCTATACTTCTTCATTTTTCAAAGTATTTTGTTCCTCTGTTGTTTTTTTCTTTTTCAAATGATAGCAGGGAGCCTTTCCCCTTTTGAGTTAGAATCTGAAGTACCTGTCATACGAGCCTTTTGGATAGTGGTGCCTATATGGCTTTCAATATCGACCCTGTTGCTCCTTATCCAAGATTGCGCCAAGATTAGAATGGTACACAAAAATGAGTTTTGGTTGGTATTCGTTATTCGAGATTCTATTCGATTTGTCCTGAGCAATTTTATACGCACCTACTTCTTATATCTGTTATATGCCTTAACTTTCCTATTGCTTTCTTTTCTTTACATGAAAGCTAATCGATTGTTTCAAGCAAATTCCACGGGAACAATCATTGGGATGTTTCTGCTAGGACAGCTATTTATATTGATGAGAGTAGGTTTTAAAATAGCTATTTTAGGAGGATTGAATTTTTTATATAAAACCCAGAAAAGGTAAGTCTAAAAACAACGTTATCAGCCTGTTAATTTTTAGAAAAGCTCCGTATAAACAATTATCTTTAACGGACTATTTTTTCATAATTTTTTAAAAACGCTAAACCATGAGTAAGTTCGATGAAGCAGTGGAGCTTTATGCAAGCGAAATGAAGGACAAGATGGGTATCACCCCTAACGATGAGTTGCTTAGAAAAGTAACTAAAGGATGTGGACCTTCAATTTATAGAGCTGATGCTTCTAAAGTATCTAGTTCTGACCCAGAAGAGTTGGCAAGAGTGAAGAATAACTTCTTGATTAAGAAATTAGGTCTAAGCGAAAGCGATAACCTTGATGGCGCAATAGAAGAGGTCATCGAGAAAATGGGTAAATCCAATAGAAATAAATACAGAGCAATATTTTATTACTTGCTTGTTCAGAAGTTTGGTAAAGAAAGCATCTACGGGTAGTAGGTGGCTTCTATATCTACTGTTAAGGAATCACTTTGTCCTCTATATGGATAAAGTGATTTTTTATAGGAGCAATATTGTAAATCACACCTAGCCAACCCAAGTATAGCCACCGTCACCCAATTGGAACTGTTTCTTAGTCGTAGATGACTTGGTGCCTTTTATTGTTATGCTCTTGATTTTAACTAAATTCAGTTTGGTAGTAGAATTTTTCATGGCAGTATAGTTGTAGTAATTAAGATAGATAACGATTTCAAAGATTCATACTTACGTTTGTTAGACCCGTTCTTGAAATGAAGTCACAAAATTGTAATCGATATAATCTTTGAACGCAGATAATTTTTATTGGTTACATAAACAATTACATAAATAGTGCCAAAATATAGGAAGCCTTGAAATCATCAATTTCGTTTATTTTTTATTTATATTTAATAAAATGAAAATCAATATCTTATACTTTTAAAGAATTTGCTATTTTTTGTGCTTCAGTTTGGGTTTTGATAAGGGTGTTCCACTTTTGGGAAATGTTTTTCCCAGAAAATTATTTCCTATTTTCCCTCAATTATTTACAAGATAATTTCAAAAAGTGATGGCACAAATTGAGAGATATGAATTGTTTTTGAATACTTGTTATAGAAGGCTTCGATATGAATTTTATAGTACTGCTTGCTTTGTCTGTTTTTCTGTTGAGATTGTATTTTAAATAATTTATTCTGCTGATAAATAGGGCTTTATAATCTTTTGGTGTCTGTTGAGAATCGTAACGATTTCTGTTTTTATACTTTTATCTTATCTGAAATGCCCGTAAATTTGAAATATCAAATGTGGCGTGACTTTATTTAAGCATAGATTTATTTTTATAAGGCTGACCCATTTCTAATGAAGATTAGAAATGGGTTTTTTTATACCCGTTACATTGCTTTATCTTCACTTCAAAAAATAGTGTGCGTTCATTTGCCCTTTTACTTTTATTCGCGTTTATTGCTTGCCAAGCTGAAAAAGATACTATTTCTGAAAAAGAAATAGACCCAAAAGAAAAAATACAAGCATTAATCTATCAATACGAGTCACTCAATCGCTTTAAGGGGCAGGTTGTTATCGCTGATTCGGATTCCATTTTTTTTGATTGGGCGACAAAAGGCTTAGAAGACGCCCGTTTTCCAATGGGACAATTGTCCGAATCTATCCTAGGAATCCTAGCCCTCAGATTAGAATCAAAAGGAAAGTTGGACTTGAATGAATCTATTGCAAAAGTGCTCCCCGATTGCCACAATTGTAAAGGATTGCATTATCGTCGATTACTTAGGCATCAATCAGGCCTAGAAAGCATAGATTCTATCCGAGCCCGTTTCCCGGAGGAATTGTATGGACCGATTAAGTTTGCCAACTTATCCAAGAAAAAGAAAAAGGCACAACCCAGCCAGCTCAACTACAATCTACTATCGAAAGCATTAGAACGCAAGTATCAATATGCTATCGGAGATTTATTGAAATCTAATCTAGGTAAACCATTCTCTACGAGTGCCAAACAATTTCCTTTGTTTATTCAAAAATACGATAGGGACTCCCAAAAAATAGTGCTACAAACTAAGAACAAAATTTTAAAAACTAGTCCAACCTATCTATACGGGGCAACGGGTTTAGAACTGGTAAAATTCTACCAAAATATGTTTTTCAAAGGAGGGTTAGACTCGATGGCTATAACCGTCCTAGTAGAAAACCCATCCAACCGCCCTCAATTTGGATTTTATATTGATAGGGACAGTAGCACTTTTTTCTTGCAAAATACCAGCTATAGTCCGACTGGCCATGAAGCTCAAGTACTCATAGATATAAAAAAGAGCCGCATCTTTTTACTTAGCAATTTTGTCGATAAGCGGGGGATTGCTACCGAGTTGCTACAATCTATCTATACCATCTTAGAAGGGGATGAAGTTATGTATCCTTTGCACAGAAAAACTTCTAAAGTCAAGCAAGATTCCCTTGGAAAAATAGTAGGCATTTACGAATCAGATGGTTTCCGTTTGTCGATAGTGGAGAATGATAGCAGCCTTCTGGCAAAATGGAGCGGTGGCAGTACGCCGCTTGTCCAGCAGGATGTGAACCAGTTCTTTTTGCTTGAAAAAGATGCTAGTATCACTTTCTTTCCAGAGGGAAAAAAGGCTGTTTTTTATCCAGGCTTACTAGAGGGAGATACGCTAAAAAAGGTAGAGTGATTTAGCGTCCCTTAATACGTTCCCATAATGCGGCAAAAACTTCATCCGATATTTCTCGTGGGTCGTCTCTTGTTTGCCCCACTTTCAGGCCATCCTCCGTTTTTTCAATATCAAATCGGAAGACATATTGTCGTTCATTGCCTGTGAACTCACCCATTGAGCCGTAGCGCAAATCATTGAATTGGAATTTCCCTGCTCCATTTTCAAAGACATTATAATAACCGTCCGAAAACCATTTTAAAGTCTCAATATCCTTTTCGTTTTCAATACCTTTTAATAATTCGTGGTTTTTGGGCAGCATTTTAATATCTGTAACCGCTTCTTGGCTATCAAAAATGGAGTAAGTACCATAGTAATAAGCTGTATCGCTTTCTGCGACCCCCTGCCATAGTACATTGTTAAATATGACAGGATTGGTGACGTACCGGTTGATTTTGATATTATTGGCAGCAAAGGAGTCTTCAAATACGCTATTGACGTGCATTTTATTGAAAACAGTGAATAGTAGATAAGCACTGCTTAGCCCTATTCCCAACCAATTTAATATGGCTCGGCGCCTAGTATTTCTAGCAAAAAAACTAGCAGCGATTAAGCAAACCAAAAAGGGCGTAGTGTAAATTGGGTCAGCGACAGAGATAGTACTCCAGGCGACTCTTGTATTCGTAAAAGGCAAGTATAATTGTGTGCCATAAGCAGTAAAGCAATCTAAGATAGGATGGGTCAATAAAGACCAGAAAAACAACCAATACCATTCTTTGTAAGCAACATTGACTTCCTCTAATTGCCGGTTGAAATAATTGCGATAAAGCCAAAACCCAAGAAGCATTAAAGCGCTAAAAAGAAAAATCGAAATAATCAAACTTTTGGAGAGCCAACCGATACCGAAGGCAATCAAACCAACAAAGAGAAAGGAACTTAGCGAAACAGAGCCTTTGTAGATTTTTTGCTGATAAAGTTGTGTATCGTATAATTTCTGAGCTAGCCACGCAAACCCAAATGCTCCTAATACTGCGAAGAAAATAGAATGGGAAATCCCCCTGTGAAAAGCCAGCGCTTCGATTTCTGTCATGAATCCATTACCAATAATGTCTAAATCGGGGATAGTCCCTCCGATAGCTCCCCAGAGCATCGCCCGATTACCGATCTTCTTTCCTAGGACGACCTCTCCTACGGCTGCTCCTAATGTGATTTGTGTTAATGAATCCATTGTATCAATTGCTTGTCCTTCTATAAAAAAGAATCTTCCCGTTTGGTTGCAAAAAAGACTACAAAACTAGCAGAAACAATCAAATACTTGCGATAGATAGAATTGGAGGGGATTATATTTTAAAAAATCTTAATCATCCTAGGACATTAAACGCCGTATAATTTCAAAAGCCAAATTATTTTACGACATTTATCGAGGGAGAAAAGAGTACAACGGCTTAGAAGTATCCATCTCCTATAGACATTATTTTGTTTTAGTTTTTAGTGGAATCTATAAAATATAAAGCATTGGTTTTTAATCTAATATCTAATTACTAATATTTAAAGTCTATTAGACATAATTCTATTTTCGATTTTGGTAAAAATAGTAGGTTATAAAAGAATGATTTTCAATCTAATATCTAAAGGCTAATTACTAATATCTGATTTTAGAATAAAACCTATTACCTATCATTTATATCAACAAAAACCATTAACTCATGGGTGAGCAAAGAGTTTCCCTTGTAAAAGACTCCGACCAAATGCATCATTTTGTACGCAATCTGCTACAAGATGTGGAAGCTTTAGAATATATGCTAGACAATGATTGGTTTGAGGATGGCATCACCCGAATCGGGGCGGAGCAAGAAATGTGTCTAGTGGACAACCGCAACTATCGACCTATCAATATGGCGATGGAAGCACTCGAAAGGATGAAAGATAAGGATTGGGTAGAAACGGAGTTGGCACAATTTAATTTAGAGATAAACCTCACGCCTTATGAGTTCAAAGGGAAATGCTTGAGCGTTCTAGAAAAAGAAGTGCTGACCAAACTGAATAGCATCCGAAAAGAAGTCAAAAAATTAGATTCTAAAATCATCCTCACGGGAATCTTGCCGACACTGCGCAAATTTCACCTTGATATGAAGAATCTGACGCCTAAAAAACGATACAAAGCATTGATGGAAGCCATCAATAGTCAGCTGATTGGTAGTGCCTATGAATTGCGTTTGAGTGGGATAGATGAGTTGTTGCTAAAGCACGATTCTCCGCTTTTGGAAGCCTGTAACACGAGCTTTCAGGTGCATCTACAGGTACACCCTAGGGATTTTGTACAGATGTATAATATCTCCCAAGTACTAGCGGCGCCTATCATGGCGATTGCTTCCAACTCTCCCTTGGTGTTTGGTCGTCGTCTATGGCATGAAAGCCGTATTGCGATGTTCCAACAAGCATTGGACACACGTACAACTCAAGCCCATCTGCGAGAGCGAAGCCCTAGGGTGAGCTTTGGTAATGATTGGCTGGATAAGTCCATTCTAGAAATTTACAAAGAAGATATTGCCCGATTTAGGGTCTTATTGAGCGCAGATTTGGAAGAAGATTCTCTAGGTCTGATTAAAGAAGGTAAAGTACCCAAGCTACGTGCTTTGCAAGTGCATAACTCGACGGTTTACCGCTGGAATCGTCCTTGCTACGGAATCAGCCCTAATGGAAAACCGCATTTGAGGATTGAAAACAGAGTCCTGCCTTCTGGACCAACGGTCTTGGATGAGGTGGCGAATGCGGCATTTTGGCTAGGAGCGATGCGAGGCATGGCAGACAAGTACAAAGATATTAGAGATTTTATCTCCTTTGATGATGCTAGAGATAATTTCAGCAAGGCGGCCCAGTTTGGTATTGACACCAAATTCACTTGGTTGAAGGATAAGAAAATCACAG
>JAHDBO010000354.1 GCA_020630355.1 Saprospiraceae bacterium | reverse complement strand
ACTTTCCTCCCCTTTCATGACGGTTTTATAATAATCCGCCGTTTCGATAAGCTTTTCAGGTGTAGCCCCCATTGATTGCGCCATGGCAAAAGCTGACTTATAGCGCGTTGCCTCGTCCATCGGCATTTTCTTCAATGATTGAAGCGATTGCCTAAACTCCATGTAATCCAAGCCCTCGATATTTGCCTTTTCCATCGCCTTGAACAAAATATCCGTGAATTTCTTTTTGACCTGTCCTTCTTGTACAGAACTTGGCACAAGTTGAGGCTCTGGCACAGTCTTTTGCTCATCCAACACCTCCTCTTTTTCTTTAGACTTAGTTTTATTTTTTATAGCAGGGTCTTTATCTCCGTCTCCCTCTTCGACTATAAATAAGGATTTTATGTTTTTGAACATTATTTAAAATAATTTAGGAATAAAATGACTTGAAAATGCGCTTTGTTTGGCGAGATAGATGAATCCTAGGATTTATTCTACCAATATACAAAAATTGTATAATTCCTTTTAAACTAGTGCCTTTCGGAGAAAATTTCATAGACAGGGAACTCAAAGTGAAAAATAATTGTATTTAAATTGCAAAGGCGTTTGGAATTCCGAAATATGCCCGTATATTTGCAATCCAATATCGCGGGGTGGAGCAGTTGGTAGCTCGTCGGGCTCATAACCCGAAGGTCGCAGGTTCAAGTCCTGTCCCCGCAACTAAGCAAAAATCCTCTTCTAATTTTAGAAGGGGATTTTTTGGTTTAAGCTGATTTTTCAATATGTTATATAATTATCTTATACTCTCCTATTGAAGAATACTAGCCATACTAATACATCAGTGGTATCCAAAATGGTATCTATATTTTAAAAATGGTATCTGATTCGGTATCTAAAATGGTATCCAATAGTAACAATTAGGTTCATAACTATATCTATACGTTATGCTCCCTTCAGATAAAACCTTTTTTATACAGTGCAGGCAACTAGGGATTAAACCCAAACTTTTACTTAATTCCAAAAACAGATGCCAATTCCTAGAAATATTTCTCCCTACGGTTGAAATGACAAGGAAAACAATAAAAAAGCAGCACGACCTACCGCCGTACTGCTTCCTGTTTTCTAAAATCTAAATTCTAGCATTCTAGAATCTAGTTCAATAACTCGTAAATCCCTGCGATACCTTGTCCGCCACCGACGCAAGCCGTCACCATACCATATTTCTGGTTGCGGCGGCGCATTTCGTTGAAGAGCTGGATAGATAGTTTCGCTCCAGTACAGCCTAGTGGGTGTCCTAGGGCAATCGCTCCTCCATTCGGGTTGACGATATCTGGGTTCAAGCCTGCTTCTTGAATGACTGCCAATGACTGTGCTGCAAATGCTTCGTTCAACTCGATCTGATCGATGTCGCTCAATTTCAAGCCTGCGTAGTCCAATGCCTTTGGAATTGCCGCACAAGGCCCAATCCCCATGTAAAGCGGTTCTACACCAGCGACTACACAAGAGGCCATCCTTGCGATTGGCTTCAAGCCTAAATCATTGACCATCTTCTCGCTCATGACGATAACGAATGCGACCCCATCAGAAGTCTGAGAAGCATTACCTGCCGTCACCGAACCACCTGCCGCAAAGACTGGACGCAATTTCGCCAAACCTTCCTTGGTGGTCGTTCTACGCACGCCTTCGTCCATCGCTACCGTCCACTCGTTTTCTACTCGTTTCCCGTCTTTTACGGCCACTTCTTTTACCGTTACAGGTACAATCTCATCATCGAATTTTCCTTCATCGATGGCTTTAGCTGCTTTCATGTGCGAGTTGTAAGAAAACTCATCCTGCGCTTCTCTTGAGATGCCATATTTATTCGCCACAGCTTCTGCCGTCAAGCCCATCCCAATCATATAATCAGGCGTAGAGTTCGCTACTTTATAACTTGGCGCTAGTTTGTAGCCCGTCATTGGCAACATACTCATACTTTCTGCACCACCTGCGATGTAGCAATGTCCCATCCCTGCTTTGATTTTCGCCACAGCAATAGAAATCGTCTCTAAACCTGATGCACAATAACGGTTGACGGTCATCCCAGGAACTTCTTTTCCTAGGGCACGTACCGAAATCATACGCCCAATCTGCAAGCCTTGCTCCCCTTCTGGGTTCGCACAACCTACAATCATATCATCGACCAACTTCGGGTCGAGTTCTGGTGTCTGTGCCATCATGTGGCTCACGACATCCACCGATAAATCATCCGAGCGGTAAAATCGAAATCCTCCCTTTTTCGCTCTCCCCACCGCCGAACGGTATCCTTTTACTATATATGCTTCCATTT
>JAHDBO010000353.1 GCA_020630355.1 Saprospiraceae bacterium | reverse complement strand
CAAGTTTCAAGAAAAGTCCACGCTCATGAGAATCGCCTTTATTGTTATTTTTTCCTTGTTTTATTTTTGGGCGAATGCCCAAGAGTTTACGGTAGAGGGAATATTGCAAGACAGTATAGAAAATCCTGTCCCTTATGCGACCGCAACATTATTGAATCCTCAAGATTCCGTGATGCGGTATTTTGGTATTTCCAATAAAGAAGGTCGTTTCAAAATGAAAAAAGTAGAGCAAGGAGACTATCTGCTTCAGGTGGCTTACTTGGGATTTGATACTTATTATAGAGAAGTATCTATCAAAGGAGATTTGAACTTGGAGACGATTGTATTAAAGGAAAAAAGCACCACTTTGGCTGGGGCAGAGGTGACAGCAGAGCAAATTCCTATTCTCATCAAAAAAGACACTGTCGAATACAATGCAGGTTCGTTTAAGGTGAAAAAAGATGCGGACGTAGAAGAATTGCTAAGTCGATTGCCTGGGATAGAAGTCGATGAAGATGGTAAAATCAAGGCACAAGGAAAAGAAGTGAACAAGGTCTTAGTAGATGGGAAGGAGTTTTTTGGGGATGACCCCAAAATGGCAACCAAAAACCTACCAGCGGATGCGATTAAAAAAGTACAAGTGTACGACAAAAAATCTGATGCTGCGGAGTTTACGGGGGTTGATGACGGAGAGCGGAATAAGACCATTAATCTCAAACTGAAAGAAGACCGAAAGAAGGGTTATTTTGGAAATATTTCTGCTGGTTATGGTACGGATAATCGATATGAATCCAAACTAAACATCAATCGTTTTACAAAAAAATACCAGCTCTCGACCATCGGTCAGTTGAATAACACCAATCAAAGTGGTTTTTCCTTTGGCGAGTCTGTCAACTTTGCTGGTGGGATGTCCCGATTGATGTCTGGAGGCTCCTTTAATATCGGTGGTGGGCTACCGATTAATCGGGGGGCAGCGGATGGTTTTACAAGGACTGGGGCAATAGGTGCCAATCTGAACACAGACATAGGTAAGAAGACTAAACTGACAGCGAGCTATTTTTACAATAATGTGCTCAGGGAAAGTGAAAGCAACAGCGCTCGACAGGATTTCATAGGTGAAAGCACTTTTTTTACAGATGAAATCTCGGATCAAGAAAACCGAAATGCTAATCATCGGGCTAGTTTGCGTCTGAAGAGTGACCTAGACTCGATGCAGCGCTTGGTCGTTAGTGGCAATTTGAGTTTTAGGGATGCCGAATTTCAGAGCAATAGTTTCAAGGAAGTATTCACAGCGGCTCGATTGCTGGAAAATGACAGCGATAGGAAGAATAGTTCCCAAAGTAATAGCTTGAATTTTGACCTCATGGCGAGCTATATGCTCAAGTTCAAAAAGAAAGGGCGTTCGGCTTCTTTAGAAGCCAGCCTCAATAACAGTAATAGCAGTAGCGAAGGCTTGCTACAGTCCTTAAACCGCTTAAACCTACTGGAACCAGATGATACGATTGTAGAGGATTTATTGCAAAATCAAGAAGAAAATCAAGGACAACTGGGTTATAAAACTCGTTTGAACTATGTAGAGCCACTAGGGAAAAAACGCTACGCTGAATTTGCCTACGAGCATAGAAATAGGAGCACAGAGTCGGAGCGGAATGTCTTTGATGTGTTGCCGACACCTGTCTATAATCCCGATTTTAGCAATGCGTTCAACAATGATTATTTTTACAATGTTCTAGGATTTAACTTTCGTAAAAACAGGGAATCGTTCAAGTATTCCTTGGGTTTGGACGTGCAGCAGTCTACCTTGAAAGGGGATATTATCACGCAGGATATTCAGTTGGAAAGAAACTTTCGATTTCTGTTGCCCAAGGCGACAATGCAGATGCAAATAAGCCAATCACAGAATTGGAGAATGAATTATTCGACCCAAATCCGAGAACCTTCTTTAAACGAATTGCAACCTGTCGTTAATAATAATGACCCGCTGAATCAATATTTGGGCAATCCCAACCTGAATCCAGAATATACACACCGCCTCAATACGAGCTACAATCTTTTTGACCAATTTTCTTTCACGAGTTTATTCGTTTTTGCAACGGCAACACTAACAAAGGATAAAATTGTGCGTTCGCAAACCATCGATTCTTTATTTAGAAGAACGACTGTCCCCCTTAATGTAGATGATGTTTTTGATGCGCGTATCAATGCGAGCTTCTCGACACCACTCAAATTCATGGGCGCTAAGTTGCGCTTGCGAGCAGGGTTGAATTTTGTCGAGGACAGGGTTGTTTTGAATGAGGTCGAAAGTGGTGTGGACAGATGGCGCAATA
>JAHDBO010000352.1 GCA_020630355.1 Saprospiraceae bacterium | reverse complement strand
GATTCCGCTTCATCGTAGTAATCGAAAATATCATCCAAAGAATATTCGTCCACATTGTCTTCTATGTAATAGTCGATATTGACCTTCGTACCAGATAGGACGATGTGATAGATTTCTTCCAGCAATTCCTCCATAGATAGGGACAAGGTATCCGCAATGTCTTCAAGCGGCAATTTTTTGTCAATCCCTTGAATAATGGTCACCTTGCTCTTGGACTTATTGGCGACCTGACGGACGACAAATTCAAGCGGTCGTTCGATGTCATTGGCTTCTACATAGCCTTTGATCAAATCGATAAAGGCCCGACCGTATTTTATCGCTTTGCCTTTGCTGACCCCACTGATATTGTCACTCATCTCATCAATGGTGATGGGATACTGCGTTGCCATATCCTCTAGAGAAGGGTCTTGGAATACGACGAAAGGCGGGACATCTTTTTCTTTGGCAACTCGGCGTCTCAGGTCTTTGAGCATTTTGAGCAAGGCCGGGTCAAGCACTGCGGAATTACCTTTTGGGGCATCCTCTTCCTGAATCAGTTCATCAAAGTTATGATTCAAAGAAATTTCAAATGTTGTTGGATTTTTTATAAAATTGCGCCCTGCTTCATTGACTTTGAGCGTACCATAGTTTTCGATGTCTTTCGACAAAAGATTCGCCAAAAGCGACTGCCTGAAAATAGAGTTCCAAAAGGTCTCGTCTTTATCTTTTCCGACTCCAAAAAGGGCTTCTTTATCGTGTCTGAAATCTTGGATTTCCTTCGTGCCTTTGCCTAGCATGAACTCCGTCATGTATTTCATGCGGTGGTTCTCTTTCAGGTCTAATATCGCTTGCAATGCTTGCCCTACTTCCTTGGATACTTCGATTTTTTCCTTCGGGTAACGACAGTTATCGCACATTTTGGTACAGTTCGAATCATCATAAGCCTCTCCAAAATAGTGCAATAAAAACTGGCGTCTACAAGAAGTAGTCTCTGAGTAGGCCATGATTTCGTGCATCAACAGCGCACCCATTTCTCGCTCGGCTGCAGTTTTATCCCGTAAGAATTTTTCTAGTCTGGATATATCTTTATAAGAATAAAAAGCGATGCATTTGCCTTCTAATCCATCCCGTCCTGCTCGACCTGTTTCTTGGTAATAGTTCTCAATACTTTTTGGAATATCATAGTGGATGACGAAGCGAACATCGGGTTTGTCAATCCCCATCCCAAAGGCAATTGTCGCACAAATCACATCTATATCTTCCATGAGAAAGGCATCCTGTGTGCCTGCTCTTGTTTTAGCGTCTAGCCCTGCGTGATACGGAGCGGCCTTGATACCATTGACATTGAGCACCTGCGCAATTTCCTCGGTAGCTTTACGGCTCTGGACATAGATAATGCCCGATTTATCCGCCATTTGCTCCTTGATAATCTGTACAATCTGCTTGAAAGTATGTTCTTTTTTGCCTTTTGGTCGGACTTCGTAGTAAAGGTTATCCCTATTAAAGGAAGAAATAAACACATTGGGGTCCTCCATGTGCAAGTTCTTCAAAATATCTGTTTTGACCTTGGGAGTGGCCGTCGCCGTCAAAGCGATAATTGGAATATCATCGTTGATATTGTCAATCATTTTTTTGATTTGGCGATATTCAGGTCGGAAATCATGTCCCCATTCTGAGATACAATGTGCCTCATCTACTCCGATGAACGAAACATCGACTTGCTGGAAAAATTCCTGATTTTCTGGCTTAGTCAATGTCTCAGGAGCAATATAGAGAAGTTTTGTTTTCTTATTGAGAATATCTTCTTTGACCTGTTTGACCTGAGTGCGAGATAAGGAAGAGTTCAGTACATGCGCCACTTCGTCTCCATCGCTGTAGCCTCGGATAGAATCCACTTGATTTTTCATCAAAGCAATCAAGGGGGAAATAATGATTGCTGTCCCTTCCATCATCAAAGCAGGGAGTTGGTAACAAAGAGATTTACCACCGCCCGTTGGCATGATTACAAAAGTATCATGACCTTCTAGAAGGCTTTGGATGATTTTTTCTTGATTTCCTTTAAAGCTATCAAAACCAAAATAATGTTGAAGTGCTTGGGATAAATCAACGTTGGTGGTAGTCGTCATGGATGTACATTTTACTAAAAATGTGTAACGCCAATCAAGCCTATCTTTTTTAGGATTAATAAACAAAATAGAGCTGACCGCACTTGACAAGAAATAGGTTTTGCCTATCTTGCCATCAATTCACAAACTATAAGGTTTTCGCCAGAGCGATGACTAAATATAATTAAAATAGTAGACATCTAGACTATAAATTTGATAAAA
>JAHDBO010000351.1 GCA_020630355.1 Saprospiraceae bacterium | reverse complement strand
GATGCTCAATAACAGGAATAAAGGCTTTACCGATTTCGTGATTGATGATATTGTCCGTACGCCCAGCCATATCCAAGCGAAGGGTTACTATATTGTCGGTATCCTTGTGATACTTAATCATGAAAAAGCCTTTTTTATTTGCTTAAATAAACTGTAACTTACTTTAATTCCGTCCTAGTAAAACATCCTTTAGCTTGCCTGCCTGCGCAGACAGGTTTAAAATAGGGACTTATTTGCAAACTAAAGTTTGCAAAACGATAACTTATTTCTGTCCTAGCACTTACAGTGTATTAATAAACTGTATTTCAAATAAAGTCAATCAACCTTTCTAAGGTACGAAGATAGAATATTATAATTTTATAACCATGCCGAATATACATTAGTCACCATACCAGTCTACTTCAAACTCTTTTAGTAATAGGTGAATTGGGCGACCAAGATTAACTTGCTTAAACAATGCCACTTCGTGACGACTTTGCTTTCCTCCACCTACTCTAATCAGACCGTCGATATGTCGAACGAAATCGTTCGATTCGTCTCCAAATTTCTCTCCAATAATTATTGTTTTATCAACTGGGAAAACTCCTGATTTTACCCGTAGTGCTTGTTTCGCTGAAAAACCTACGGTAGTATACTGAAAAGTTTGAGCTAGCTCATACGCTATTTTAGGGACACCCGAATTAGTGTATCCGCTTACGATTTCTATATTTTTATCGGGGTGTTTTTGTTGAAGTGCTTCAAAAGCATCTTTCAGAATCTTTCTCGCAGCCTTTTTGTTAAATTGGTTTCTACTGAAACCAACAACCCCAATTTTGAGTGTCTTGCTCATAAGACTTGGTTTTATAAAAAACAAAACCGCTTCTAGAATGATTCCAAAAATTATTTTTTTCAAAAGATTTTACTCCACAGGACCATCATCGAGTCGTGCCTCAATAATGTTCTGTATAGAAGCAGGGACACTAGATAAGAAATCGTAACCAGTAGCTTCCTCTAGGAAATCAACTGTCGTGCGAAATTCCCACCATTTATAATCATCTGCTAAGTTAGTATTCTGAATGTTGACCGCAATCAAGCGACTGTTCTCGTTGACTCGTTGTGCATCATCATTGCCTCTAGGGATAGCTAGTATAATTTTGTATAAATATAAAGGAACAACGATATTACCATTATCTATAGTTTCTTTGTAACCCATGTTACCTAATCCCCCTGCACCATAATTACCTGTAATCACATAGACCTCGTTGCCTTGCTCTGCTAATAGGCGAGTGTATTCTTCCAATACCCTCCAAAGCCCACGGTTGTGATTAGGAGCCTGAGGAACCATGTTAGTCATGTAAAAAGTTGAAGAATTAGTTTCGCTCGAACACAACCTATCGGCAGAAGGACAACAGTGCCCTCTGTCAAAACCAGAATCAAGGTAAGAAGATTCGTCTGGGGTGTACCAATCACTAGGAAAGGCATCATAAGCTCTAAAGTCATCCTGCCGAAAAGCATTTCCAAACCAATCTCTATCGACACGCCAAGATACCCAATTAGGAATGCCCCTATCCCGGCTATAAGAAAGAGCATACTGAGGTAAAGAGATTAAAAAATTGTTAGGATTATTGACATCATTAGTGGCGTTGCTTGGGTTTCCCAGTTCAAGGTGGCTAATGGCAGCACTATCATCTGGGCAACTAGATAAAGGAGCATCATTGCCACACGACCAGATGCTAAAAATAAAGACCAAGCCAAATAAGTATTGTAATCTAGTGTTCATTGATTTGCTTTTCAGCAAAATTAGGGATTTCTATAGATAAAAAGCTGTTCCAATAGAACTATATCCCTTACCAGACTTTTTCTGCTTTACCTTCTTCTACCCAGCGGCTCCATTTTTTATTATAAGTATGAATCTTTTGAGTGGGTTTGCCTGATTGGTCTTCTAAGGCTTCTCCTTGGTTGACCCATTCAAAAATGCTTCCATATAGATTGAAAACATTAGTGAAACCTGCCTTTTGAAGTTTCTCACCGATTTTTTCGCTGCGATAACCAATAGAACAGTAGAGAACAATGGGCGTGTCTTTTTGAATATTTCCCAGTCTTGCCACATCGAAATCACTATATCCACCATAAATCGCTCCTGGGATATGACTGATCTCGTATTCTTTTCGCTTGCGAGTGTCTACCAAAAGCGCCTGTTTCATTTTCTTGACGTCTTGTACGCCCACTAAAGGTACTGTAAAACTCAAATAAGAACTTATTTTTTTATCGAATGCTGTTTGATTCACCCTAGGACGCTCCGCAGGGATTTGAGCCTTGCTACACGCACCAAAG
>JAHDBO010000350.1 GCA_020630355.1 Saprospiraceae bacterium | reverse complement strand
CCTTTTATTTTCTTTTTACCTAAACGCTACATGTCGTTGACTATCCAATTTTATTAGTACTGCCAGTAAAATGGTAAACGACAATAAAGAAGAACCGCCGTAACTAATAAAAGGTAGAGGAATACCAATAATCGGCATTAAGCCAACGGTCATACCTACATTCACCAATAAGTGTACTAGGAAAATGCCTGCTACCCCATAAGCATAAAGCCTAGTAAAACGAGCACTCTGCCGCTCTGCTAGATTGGTGATCAGAATCAAAAAAGTCAGATAGAGCGCAATTACCGCAAAAGTTCCTATAAACCCTTGCTCTTCGCCGATGGTACAAAAAATAAAATCCGTGTTCTGTTCAGGTACGTAGCGCAACTTGGTATGCGTGCCTTCCATAAAGCCTTTCCCTTCGATACCACCAGAGCCAATGGCTATCTTGGATTGACGAATGTTGTAACTTTTCCCACGTCCAGTAGGGTCTGTTTTCTGTGGCTGTAGCCAAACATTGATACGGTCTTGTTGATGGGGTTTTAATACTTTATTGAAACCATAATTCACTCCAAAAACAAAGCCCAAAGACAGGAAAGCAATCGTTGCTATTGCTACTCCTAGTTGTCTTTGCTCCCGTTTCAATTTAATATAAGCTACTGCGGCGGCCGTCGTTAAAAACACAGCGATACCAGCCACCCCTACCCAAGCTTGTTTATAATAAAAAGCAAAAATACTCGCCCCAAAGCATAGTCCTAGTCCCAGTAGCCACAACTGACGTTGCTTCAAATTCCAAGCCACCAAAAAACTAGCTAAAGCAAAAACACCCACCGCAATGACAGGAACGGGCAGCAATATGGCCAGAATAAACAGCGTCACGGCCAAAAAGGCCAAAATATAGACCCACGCAGATAACCCCTCTCGAAACAACACCACAAAAAAGCCGAGGAAAACCAGTGCAGAACCCGCATCTTCTAAAAGGATAAGCAGCATGGGCAACCCGATAATCCCCAGGCAAGCGGCTATCGTTCGGAAATGTTTTAGAGAGGTATTGTACTGGCTCAAATAAGTCGCTAAGGCCAAGCAAGTCGCAAATTTTGCAATTTCGGAGGGTTGAAACTTCATAAAGCCAATCTGAAACCAACTCGAAGCCCCTTTGGTCACCGCACCTGTTAGTGTCACCAATATCACCAAAAAGACAGCGACGCCATAAATCAGATAGGCGATAGATTTAAAAAACTTTGGGTCGATTATCATCACCCCTACTGCCACGACCAGAGAGACAAGAATCCAGAGCCCTTGTTTGCCTGCCGATGTGCCTAGGTCGAAAATAGAACTGGGATTATCATAATCATAACCCACCGAATAAATCATCGCCCACCCTATCGCCACCAAAGCGATATAGACCCCTACTAAAATCCAATCGTATTCTCGTAATTCCCGTGCCCTCATTATTTATCTGCTTCGACCATTTCTTGCAATATCCCCTCTTTCATGGCATAATCCGACACCACTATTTTGGATACTTCCATTTTTTGTAAAACATGATATATCAACTCCATTGCTACTACAATCATATCTGCCCGATGGTCAGGAATAAGCGGACTTGCCATCCGTTCCTCAATAGTCATAGGCATGATTGTCTCGTACAATGGAAAAAATGCTGCTGCTTCCATCTCCGCACAAATCCCCCAGTCTTTCATGCCTCCTAGACAATACGCAACGACATCAAAAGTACCCGATGCCCCCACTAAAGTATCAACAGGATATTTTTCTAATGCCTTATCCAATGATGCTAATTGTCCTGAAAGGAAAGCATTCAGACGAGTCAGTTCTGCCTCGCTGATAGGATTCTCTTTGTGGAAATTATTGAACAATACTGCTGCTCCAATCGGAAAGCTCTCTGCCCAAAGCACCCCTTGTTGATCTGCGATAATAAATTCAACCGAACCCCCTCCTATATCCATAATCACCATGCGCCCCTCTTGCGGAAGAATGGCTTGTAGTACGCCTTTGTGTATCAGCTTCGCTTCCTGCAATCCCGGTATAATTTGGACATCAATATTTGCCTCTTCCTTGATTGCTTGGGTCAGTGCTTTACCATTGCTTGCGGTACGTAATGCCGCCGTACCAAAAGCCAGTACCTGTTCCACCCCCAGCTCATCCAAGACGC
This sequence comes from Saprospiraceae bacterium, assembly GCA_020630355.1. GTDB lineage: Bacteria > Bacteroidota > Bacteroidia > Chitinophagales > Saprospiraceae > JAHDBJ01. The sequence continues at coordinate 170 of JAHDBO010000350.1, read as the reverse complement.
CTCGATAGGTACGCATGGTTTCTACTGCCCGCTTGAACGGAGTCTCGCCAATCGTACCAATCCCCTCTTCTGCCAATTTTACATATATGCGCTGCTTGTGGATTTGCTTCAAGCGACCATCTTCTTGCAGTTCTTTCACTAAGATGTGAAAAGTATTCGTTCCTAAATCA
>JAHDBO010000349.1 GCA_020630355.1 Saprospiraceae bacterium | reverse complement strand
TGCTGACTGCTGACTGCTGACTGCCTACTCTCTCAAGGTTTCAAAAAAGCCCGTTTGCCGATTTTTCCGCACATTATCCCAATTGAAATACCGCCCATTCATAGCCACATACACACCATGTGGAAGGGTTTGTGCGAAAGCAAAAGCTGCCCCTAGATTGAAAAAACCATCAGAAGAAGTACCAAAAGCATAAGGTACCATCGCCCCCGTAATGATAATGGTTTTAGGGATATTCGCTTCTGCCAAGACAGAGGCTGTTTTCACCATGGTATCGGTCCCATGCGTGATTATAATCGACTCACTAGATGATTTCCGACAGTTTAAACTAATGATTTGGCGGTCTTCCTCTGTCATTTCAAGGCTATCGACCATCATTAACGTCTTGATATTGATGTCCATCGAACATCGCCCTAGCTCCATCATCTTGTGCATGTGCGTGTCCTTAAAATAGAGCTTTCCCGTGATATAATTGTACTCTTTGTCGAATGTTCCTCCAGTAATAAAAACTTGAATCATAGCTATTTTTTTGTAAGGCACAGCAAAGAAAATTATTTTATATCACTTTTTTCTAGCAGCGACCGATTCAACGCTACTTTTCATCTAAATAATAGGACATTTTAAAAAAAGAAATGCATCTTGAGTTTCAGTATTTTCAGTGGTATTGAAGTTTTAGTAGCTTTAGAACTCAAGCCCCAATCAGGCTAGTGTCTTATATTAAAAATGAATTTTAGAGAAGCAAGCTGACGACCCAACTATATGCTCTACGGGATTAATTTTATAGAAATCGGGATTTTTGTAGTGCTGACAATCGGTGCTTACTACGCCTTACGTTCTGCCAATTTCCACCAGACTTGTCGATATAGACAATGGTTAACACCCGTTCTTGCCTTGGTTTGGGTTGGAGTAGGTATCTATTATTATTTTAAAGATTATGATAATAAGCTCATTCAATTCCTAGAAGATTATCTCTTCGCTAATGGTATCACGCTTCCCAAACTACCCGATATTAACGTCGAACTGCTCTACAGTTTAGCCGTCGTATTCACTTTTTATCCCATCAAGCTCCTTGTACATCATTTCATTTTCAAAAGAAAAAAATACAAAAGCAACTTTCTGCCCAATCTGCCAGACCCCGAGCGCAAAAGCAAACCAGAGTTCGGCTATCGGGTCAATGCAGGGCAGTTCATTGTCCTGAAAAAAGGCTGGGATTTTGTGAAGCGGTTTTTTGAACTGATGATGCTCGTCGGTGTCGCTTTCTACTTGATGAGTATCTTTTTCGCTTCTAAGGATTGGGAATTTGTTACGGCACTTTTCCTACTGCCTACTTTTATTTTTACGGAGGTTTTTTGGTTCCTTTCGGGGAAAGAAGACCAATCAGAAGCACTAGAAGACCAATTCACAGGTTTTGGCCCTACCATTCGTCAACGGATTTCTTTTAGCAACCTCTGGGAAGAATATCAGCGTATTTGGGGCGGTGACAAACTGCTGCTTGCTTGGCATTACGATGAGCCTATCCAGTTTGACCGAGCACAACACATCGAGGCAAATACAGATGCAGATGCCGTAGAATTAATCAAAAAAGGCTATCCGCTTTCCGAGCGTCATTATCAAATTTTGGAGTCCATCCAAAACAGAAAAGACATTATCGTAGGGAATCCTCGCTACGAGGAACTCGCTCCTACCCTCTTTGCAGGCTTGCTCCGCAAACTCCTCAACGGAAAGCATGTCCTCATCTTGACACCCAAAATCTATTTTTCCAAATCTGATTATCACGATGCCGTCCTAAAATGGGTCAAAAAATGGCTCACTCAACTCAGTGGCAATGACGTTTTCTGGAACGTCCAAACCTATGACCGAACCGTTCGAGGGGATTTACAGGGCAAAATCGTCGTCAGTTGTGCCGAAGAAATCCTAGAGCATAATGCGGCACGTTATCCTTGGTTCGACAATCTTCAAACGGTCGTCTTTTTATACGGGACGGAATCATTTGCGGAAGCGCCCACTTCCAACAATATCCTGCTCAATATCCTAAGAGATAAAAACCCCGACATTCAGAGCATCGTCCTGACCGACCACCGTCGGGAATTGCAAGCTTCTATCAAACGTAACTTGGACATCAAAATGGACATCCGAGAGACTAGAATCCTAGCCGATGAACCGAATGGCACTTATCTTTTGTTCTGGGCGCAAGAAGCAGGCCGTTTCTACCAAAATCAAATCCTACAAGGAGACATCGATGCATTCTTGGGTGTCAATCCTGTTTTAGCACTATCTGCATGGCGGGAAAATTTGGAGACTATTGAATTGGTACAGCACGAGTATTTGCCTTGGT
>JAHDBO010000348.1 GCA_020630355.1 Saprospiraceae bacterium | reverse complement strand
CTTACATTGAGGCATAATTATAAAAAGAAGAATGAAATTTGACGAACTCGGACTGAACGAGTCCATATTGGAAGCTTTGGAATACATGGGTTTTGAAAAAGCCACCCCTATCCAAGAGCAAGCTATTCCAATGATATTAGACGGTAAAGACCTTATAGCCTGTGCCCAGACAGGAACGGGAAAAACGGCCGCTTTCACTTTGCCTATACTCGATAGAGTGTCGGCGATGGACAAAGGCAAAATCAACACGCTTATTCTCGCCCCGACTAGGGAGCTAGCCATGCAAATCGACCAACAAATCCAAGGATTTTCATATTTCTGTGGTGTCGAATCCATCCCGATTTATGGTGGTGGTGATGGACACGAGTGGCAACAGCAGAAGAATGCCATTAAGCAAGGCACCGATATTATTGTGGCAACGCCAGGGAAACTCATCTCGCACATCAAGATGGGCTATGTCGATTTTAGCGAGTTGAAATACTTGATACTAGATGAGGCGGACCGAATGTTGGACATTGGTTTTCACGACGATATTATGGGAATCGTGGCACAACTCCCTAAGGAGCGGCAAAGTCTGCTTTTCTCTGCCACGATGCCAAATAAGATACGAGATCTTTCTAAAAAGATACTCAATCGTCCAGAGCATATCAGTCTTGCCATTTCAAAGCCAGCGGAAGGGGTTCTGCAAGCGGCTTATCTGACCTTTAATAGTCAAAAAAACAGACTGGTAGATGCCTTGATAAAAGGGCGGGAAACCTATAAAAGTATCATCATTTTTTGTTCGACCAAAAAAGGTGTAGCAGAACTGACCAACCACTTAAAGCGTAAAAATTATTCTGTTGAAGCGGTTTCTTCCTCTTTGGAGCAAAGCGAAAGAGAATCCGCCTTGCAACGCTTTCGGGCGAAACAAACCCGAATCATAGTCGCTACAGACGTATTGAGCCGAGGTATTGATATCAAAGACATCAATTTGGTTATCAATTATGATGTTCCTGGTGATGCCGAAGATTATGTACACCGCATTGGGCGGACGGCACGAGCCGACACCACGGGAGTCGCCCTCACATTTATCAATGAGGAGGATATGTACCGTTTTGCCAAGATAGAGCAATTGATTGAGGCGGAAGTGCGCAAGATGCCACTCCCCGAAAAATTAGGCGAAGGACCAGAATGGAACCCCAATTATTTTAAGAAAAAGAAAGGTCGAGCCGGTCATAAGGGGGGCAAAAGCAAGTCTAATTTCAAATCAAGAAGAAAAAAGTAGCTAGAAACTTCAATCTTGTTCCTTAAGGTTGGTATAGAGCGTTTTTCTAAAAGAAGTAGGGTTGATAAATCCCCCGCCCCAACTTTCATCCCACTCCTTAGTGATGTCGGATGCTTGGATTTCTTCGAGTGTTTTGCCCGCTTTGATAGCTTTTTGGATACGGTCACGGCAGGTCATCAAAACATTGCGGTAGGCCATGAGCTCTTCTTTGTTGGACAGAGAACCGTGCCCAGGAATAATCTTCGTATCGCCATCTGCTAGGAAAATGATCCGTTCTAGGGTCTTCAAAACACCATTGATATGGCCACCCGAATTGATGTCTATATATGGATATCGTTCTTTGAAGTACGTATCCCCTGTATGGATGACATTGGACTTGGGAAAATAGACAATGGCATCCCCGTCCGTATGCGCGATGTCTACATGAAAAACCATAATGTCTTCCCCATTGAGGTGTAGGTTTATCCCTTCCTCAAAGGTCATCACGGGCAATGCTACCTTAGGAGCTGGCTTTACGGCACGCCCTGCTTCGAGCTTGGTGCGCCCACGCTGCATTCTTGCCCGTACATTTTCGTGTGCCACGATTAGTGCGCCTTGTTTGCCCATGTTCTCGTTGCCTCCCGTATGGTCGCCGTGCCAATGCGTATTGACCAGAAAGTCCACTTTGTCTTTGCCCGTAAGGGTTTTGATTTTAGTAAGAATTTTTTCTGTCAAGGGCGCAAACTGGTCATCTATCAAAAAAACACCATCTTCCCCGTGCAGTAGTGCCATATTGCCACCACTGCCCGTAAGCATATAAAGCTGCTCCCCTACTTTTTCTTCTTTGATTTGTACTTTGTTGAAATCCCGCTGCGCTTGAAGTGTATGGAAACTAATAAAAAATGTTAGCGTAAGGTAAAGATATTTCATGCTTGTTGATTGAACTAAAAAAAGGTTTCTACTTCTTCTAAATGCTTTAAAGCGGATGTGGTTCAAGAAAAATAGAAATAAGCGCAATGCTATCCTCCTGCAACTTTATTAGACAGTATTCTATTTTCAATTTTGGTAAAAACAGTAGGCTATAAAGTTATGATTTTCAATCTAATATCTAAAGA
>JAHDBO010000019.1 GCA_020630355.1 Saprospiraceae bacterium | reverse complement strand
GAAAATAGACATCATTTGAAATAAAGCACCAGTTGCATCATTATGTTCTTTTTTCACAGGAGAGTGTACAATAATTTCTCCATTGATGAACTCTACTTTTTCCGCATCAGTGATGTCATTATAGAATGCTTTTCTTCGCTTTTGTTCTTCCAATAACTGCTTTCTTTCAATATACATCTTTTTTCTCAAAAAATCACCTTCCCATGTGCACCAACAAAACCGAAATATCCGCAGGGCTGACACCTGAAATACGGCTGGCTTGCCCGATAGTGCCTGGTTTGATTTGGTTGAGTTTTTCTCTGGCTTCCGCCGAAAGGGAGATGAGCGCATCATAATCGAAAGCCTCCGAAAGCCTGACCGATTCTAGGCGGTTCATTTTTTCTACCATTTCTTCTTCCTTCTGGATATAACCTGCGTATTTGATATTGACCTCCGACAATTGGATGGTTTCCGAGTCGATAGTCGATAAGAAATCCTGTACAAAAGGAACGGCTTTCGCCAAATTTTCAATATTGACACCTGGGCGCAATAAGACAGAGTGCAGCTTGACTTTTTGCTTCAATGGCGCAGAACCCAAGCCTTCCAAATAGCCATTCACATCATCTGGGCTGATGCTAGTGTTGCGGACGAATTTATCAATCTTGGCAGCATTGTCCAGCTTCTCTTGGACACGCTCCATCCGTTCTTCCATGTTGCGGATGCCCAGTTTTTCTGCCAAAGGAGATAAGCGAATGTCCGCATTGTCCTGTCGCAGCAGGATACGGTACTCCGCCCTAGAGGTAAACATTCTGTAAGGCTCTTTTGTGCCTTTATTCACCAAGTCATCTATCAAAACACCGATATAAGCCTCCGAACGTTTCAAAATAAAGGCTTCTTCTTCGTTTATTTTGCGATGAGCATTGATACCAGCCATCAAACCTTGGCTGGCTGCTTCTTCGTAGCCTGTCGTCCCGTTGATTTGTCCTGCAAAAAATAGATTTTCTACCAAACGAGTTTCCAAGCTCATCCTCAATTGCGTCGGCGGAAAATAGTCATATTCAATCGCATAACCAGGACGGAACATCTTGGCATTTTCAAAGCCACGAATCTTGCGCATCGCCTTGAACTGCACATCCTCTGGCAAAGAAGAAGAAAAACCATTCACATAAATCTCACAAGTATCCCAGCCCTCTGGCTCTACAAATAATTGGTGCCTATCTCTATCCGAAAAGCGGTTGATTTTGTCTTCTATCGAGGGGCAGTAGCGTGGACCCTGCCCTCGGATACGCCCATTGAACATGGGCGAGCGGTCAAAGCCTTCCTTTAGTAATTCATGTACTTCTGGACTTGTATAAGCGACATGGCAAGGACGCTGCTTGGTTAGTTTTGGGGTGTCTGTGTAGGAGAATTTACTAGGTTCGGTATCCCCTGCTTGTGTCTCCATGGCATCCCAGTCCAAGCTTCGTCCATCGACCCTAGGCGGTGTTCCTGTTTTCATTCGCCCCGACTCGAAGCCAAGTGCGTTGAGTTGTGCGGTAATACCCGTGGCAGCTCGCTCACCTGCACGGCCTCCTCCTAATTGTTTCTCGCCAATATGAATCAAACCATTGAGGAAAGTCCCATTGGTCAGGATAACGGATTTGGATTCGATTTCTAGGCCGATGCTGGTATGCACACCGCAAGCTCGCCCATCTTTTACGATGATACCCTTGACCATCTCTTGCCAAAAATCAATATTGGGATGTTCCTCCAACATCTTGCGCCACTTTGCTGCGAAAAGCATCCTGTCGCTCTGCGCCCTAGGGCTCCACATAGCCGGTCCCTTGGATTTGTTCAGCATCCTGAACTGAATCATCGTATGGTCGGTCACGATGCCCGAATAACCGCCAAGGGCGTCAATCTCTCGCACGATTTGCCCTTTTGCCACACCGCCCATCGCTGGGTTGCAGGACATCTGTGCGATGGTCTGCATATTCATCGTTGCCAACATCACTTTAGAACCAAGGTTTGCCGCTGCAACCGCCGCCTCACAGCCTGCGTGTCCAGCTCCCACCACTATCACATCATACTTAGGAAACATCCTTTATATATTTTCTGCAAAAGTACGCAAGAAATCCCAATCTTGCTTTTCACGAAAGTGTAAACAGGGAAAAATAAGGTAGCGTTCCTTGTGAAAATGTGTTGCCATCTACTACTCTGGCACTACTGCCTCAACTTTGGCTGCACGATTGGCAGGGAGCAAAGCGGCAAGGAACGTAATGCTAAAAACGGTAAACAAAACAACGACAAAGTCCATCAAACGCATACTGATAGGATAGGATTCTACGATGAACCCCTGCATTTGAATGATACCGAAGATTTTTTGTAATGTGATTAGAAGGATGGCTACCGTGAACCCTATGCCGAGTCCTAATGCCGCCAAAAGCAGACCTTCGCCTACAAAAATATTACGGACAAGGTTTTTGGTCGCTCCCATAGATTTCAGTATGGCAATATCTTTACGTTTGTCAATTACTATCATCAATAAGGTGCCGACCAAGTTGAATGCGACTAGGATTAGGGTCAGTCCCACAATGGCGAAACCCAGCCATTTTTCAATGTTCATCAATTTAAGAAATGCCTCGTTTTGCTCATATTGGTTCTTGACCTCAAAATCTTGACCTAGGAGTGTTTTGATTTTTTGAATGACTTCTGCCTCATTCGCATCAGGGGTGAGTTTGATTTCGATGGAGCTGACTTGACCATCGTAGTAGCCTCGAAGTTCCTGCGCAAATTCTAGATTGGTCAAGACGTATTTTTCGTCGTACTCGGTTTGGATTTTGTAAACGCCAACAGGATAGAGGAACCGTCTACGGAAAGGCTGGTCAAGGGAAGTTTTTTTGCGTTTTGCCATGTAGATAGACAGCGTTTCAAAATAATCATCCAAACTAATAGATAATTTATTTTGCATACCATAACCGACAACAGCGAAGTTTTTGGCCCCTTCTTTTGTTTTGAAAACGCCATCAAATAAAATGGAATCCATATCCGTCACCTTGGCGTAGTCTTCATCCACTCCCTTGATGATGCCAAAAGCCTGTCCACCTTTGTACTCGAACATAGCGACCTCTTCCAATGTCATAGAGAGGGAACTAACGCCTTCAAGTTGGCGAATTTCTTCGATTTTGATACTGTCAGGGACAAAGACCTTCCCCGTTGCAGGCTGTACCTTGACTTCTGGCTCGAAAGAACTATACAAGCTAGTGAGTAAATCCTCAAAGCCATTGAAGACGGAAAGGACCAAAATCAAAGCTGCTGAACCGACCGCTAAACCAACGACGGAAATCCCCGAAATGACATTGATGGCATTGGAAGATTTCTTTCCGAAAAGGTAACGTTTGGCAATGCGCAGGGGCAGGTTCACGATTTTCTGGTTTGTGTTAGTCAGTGGATTCAGGTGCTCCCATTTGATTTTCGTCGTGGAGGCGGTCAAATAACGAATCTACTCGAAACATTTCGTCGAGTGTGTCATCTATGAAAAACTGAATTTGTGGTACTCGTCGCATTTGTTTTTTGACCCGTTGAGCAAGCGATTGCCTTAGGCGAACGGTATTCTCCTCTAGTTGCAACAAAACGGCTGGTTTATTATCTGTGTTGAAAATACTGATATAAATAGAAGCTAGTCCAAAATCAGGCGTAACCTTTACATTGGTCACGGTGACGAGTGCATTTTCATAGATATAACTCCCTTCTTGATGAAGGATCATGCTGAAGTTTCTTTTTATCGTTTCAGCGACCTGGCGCTGTCTTTTACTCTCTTTCTTCATCTCTTATCGTTGTATAAATGTATCGCAAATTGTTCTAAAAGAAGTTTTTACTAATTATTAACGTATTGCTGACGATACAGTACAAGCAATTGCTTAATAAAATTGTTAATTTCGCACTTCTTTTACAATGCTTTCTTTATTAAGAAAGTTTTTATGAGAATATTAGTTCCATTTGCTGTTAGGAACTTCTATCCTAAGAACACAAAATTATAAAAGTAAAATACAATACCATGTATCCAAGACTGGCAATAGCTTTTTTATTGGGTTTATTTTCTGTTTTGAATGTGTTTGGACAGGAAGACCCCGTTTTGTTTACTGTAGGAGAAACGCCAATACACGTATCAGAGTTTAAATATATTTATGCAAAGACGAATACGAAGGAAGCCGATTTTTCAAAAAAATCTCTAGAAGAATATTTAGAATTATATAAGAATTTCAAACTCAAAGTCCAGAAGGCAAAAGAGATGAAACTGGACTTGGTGCCTGCTTTGAAACAAGAATTGGCAGGCTACAGGCGACAATTGTCCAGTTCTTACCTGATTGATAAGCAGGTGAAGGAGAAGCTACTGAGAGAAGCCTACGAGCGCAAAAAGGAAGATGTGGCAATCAGCCATATCCTGATCCCTGTGAAGCCAACGGACAACGACGATGCTGTGCTTCGTGCCTTAAAACAGGCAAAAATGGTGAAGGACAAACTGGATGCTGGTGAAAGCTTTGAGTCGATGGCAGCAAAATTCTCGGGAGACCAGTACACCGCAAAATCTGGAGGGAAGATGGGTTTTATCAATGCCTTATTGCCCAATGGTTTTTATGATATGGAAACAGCCGCTTACGAAACACCTGTTGGGAAGTACTCCAATCCTGTCAGAACGAATCTTGGGTATCACATCGTAAAAGTAAATAGCAGGCGACCTGCAATTGGCACCATAGAAGTGGCGCAAATACTAGTGCGTGTCCCAAAAGGAAAAGATGCTTCAACGGTCAAAGCAAAAATCGACCAAGCTTATGCAGCCTTGGAATCGGGTGTGATATGGGATAGCGTCGTCGGGCAGTTTTCTGAAGATGAGAAGACCAAGAAAAGAGGGGGGCAATTAGGGTTCTGGAAATTGAACAGTACCGCACCAAATTTATTGGAAACCGCTTTTGCGATTCCTAAAGATGGAGGTTATTCAAAACCCGTATTGAGTTCTGCGGGCTGGCATATCCTCAAACGGATAAGCAAACCTAGTTTTCAAGATTATGATGTGGAAAAAGGAAGGCTACAAGCACAAGTAGAGCGGGATGGTCGATTCCAAGAAGCTCGCACCGCATTTTTGACGAAAGTCAAAAATGAAGCGAACTATAAAGTAAATCAAAGGGTATGGGAAGCTTTTCTAGAGGGCTTGGACAAGGACTTCAATACATACAAATGGAAAGCCCCTAAACCGTCCAGTGAAATTTTATTTGAACTAGGAGGGAAAGAAACGAGCCTAGGTTCTTTTACAGATTTCTTGGCAAGGAATGCCCGCTTTAGAGCGACATTTGGGCGTAGAAACCCGCCTAAGCGAGTAGCAGAAGATTTGCTACAACAATTTAGTGATGCAGAAGTGTTGGAGTATGAAAAATCTCAGCTAGAACGAAAATATCCAGATTTCAAAGCCTTGATGCGAGAATATCAAGAAGGTATTTTATTGTTTGAAATTACGAAAAGTGAGGTTTGGGACAAAGCCTCAAAAGACACCCTAGGGTTGAAGCAGTACTATGAGGAGAATAAGGCAAAGTACAAATACGAAGAGCGTGCGACGGTTGTCGAGTACAATCTAAAGACGCAAAGCACTAAGTTGTTGAAAAAAGCACGCAAGACGGCTACAAAAAAAACAGCTAGTAAAGTGGCTGAAAAAATCAATAAAAAAGGGAAATTGTTGACTTTCTCAGAGAAAGTATTGGACAAGAAAAGACTGAATCAGTTGGGAATAAAAAACCTCAAAAAAGGTGCGATTTCTTCTAATCAACTAAACGATGACAACTCCACTACGTTCTACGTGGTGAGGGAAGTCATTGCCCCTCGGCAGAAGTCGCTGAAAGAAGCAAAAGGATTTGTAGTGGCAGACTATCAGGGACAGTTGGAGCAAGAATGGATTGATACCTTAAGAAAAGAATATACCATCAAAGTAAATCAGGAAGTATTGCAAAGCTTGGTTAAATAGTGTTGGAAATGAAGCAATGTTTTTCTTTTTTAGGCTGTTTTTTGATAGGATTGATGCTTATCGTATCGTGTAGTCCCATATCCGAAAATGAGGCAGAGGAAACGGTTTTGGCGAAAGCTCATAACAAGACACTTTATATTTCGGAATTGGATGGCATGATACCAGATGGTATATCGGAACAAGACAGCATGATGATTGTCAATGCCTACATTGAGCGGTGGGTGAGGAAGTCTCTAATGTTGCACGAGGCAGAGCGAAATTTGCCGAAAGACTTGGATATTGACCGTCTTGTGAGGGATTATAGAGCGTCTTTGATTTTGCACAATTACGAACAAATGCTCGTCGAGGCTTCTCTAGATTCTACGATTACGCAGGAGGAGTTGACCGTTTATTATGAGAAAAACAAGGAGCAATATCAGCTAGAAAGCAATATTATGCGTTGTAATTTCATTAAAATTCCAACGACTGCCCCTGATATTGGTAAGGTCAAGAAATGGTGGAATGACGACGATTCTTTAGCTTTGATGAAATATTCTAATACTTACGCAGAGGCTTTTTTGTTAGAAGACAGTACTTGGCATAAGGTAGATGATATAGCAGCAGAGTTTCCAAAAGGAACGTTCAGTAAAGGGATGAAATCAGGGCAGGCACTAAGTCTGAAAGATGGGGATTATCAATATTTTTTAAAAGTATTAGAAACGAAGTCCCAGAAGGAAATCGCTCCTTTGGAGTTTATACGAGGCCAGGCTACGAAATTTATTTTACACAATAAAAAAATAAAACTCCTTGAACAGAAAAAGGAGGAACTCTACGAGAAAGGTATCCGTAGAAATTACGTCAAAATATTTACTCAATGATGAGATATGTGTTGTTGCTGTCGTTTTTTATGGCGACGAACCTACTAAGCGGACAAAAAATTGTTTTGGACAAGGTGGTCGCAAAAGTAGGTGGTGAAATATTGCTCCAATCGGAAATAGAAGAGAGTCACGCTTTGATGGCCTCTAGGAACCCGAATATGCCACCTGATGCAAAGTGTATTATAGCAGACCAGCTTTTGATGCAAAAACTGCTTATCAATCAGGCTAAGTTGGACAGCTTGGAAGTATCCGATGCCGAGGTTGAGGGGCAATTGAATGCACGTTTTGACCAGATTCTGAATATGATGGGCAATGACCCGACGCAATTCAAGGAGTTTTATGGCCAGTCTATTCCCGAGGCAAGGGTGCAGATGAGGAACGACATGAAAAACCAGCTGTTAGCAGATAGAATGAGGGGGACGGTCATTCGGGATGTGAAAGTGACACCGTCGGAGGTAAAAGCTTTTTTTGATAAGATTCACCCAGATAGTCTGCCTTATTTCAATTCGGAAGTAGAAGTAGGGGAGATTGTGTTTCACCCCGAAGTGAATGAAGCAGAACGCAGCAAAGCATTGGCGAAAGCTGAAAAAATAAAAAATCAGATTACCAATAAAGAAGAAAGCTTTGAGAACTTAGCCTCGAAATTTTCTGATGATTCGGGTTCGGCTCGATTAGGAGGTGATCTGGGGTGGCAAAAACGAGGGGGATTTGTCCCTGAGTTTGAAGCAGCGGCATACAACTTAGAGCAAAATGAAATCTCTGATATTGTAGAAACGGAATTTGGTTTTCATATTATCCAGCTCCTGGAAAGGCGAGGGAACAGGATTCATACAAGGCACATCCTGATTAAACCAAGTATTACCGAGGAAGATAAAGCACTAGCAGCATCAAAACTGGATAGCATTGCACATTTGATTCGGATTGACTCGCTACCCTTCGAGTTTGCTGTCAGGCGTTTCTCGGATGATAAATTGCAGAGTTACAGCAATGGGGGCTTAATGCTAAACCCCAAAACGGGGAACACTTTCTTTGAGATTGGTGATTTGGACCCTGATGTGTATTTTACCATTGATACAATGGAAGTTGGAGGAGTATCTTCTCCGATTGAATTTTTGACGAGGCGTGGCGAAACTTCTTATAGAATGGTATTGCTCAAATCTAGAACGGCACCACACAAAGCTAATTTAGAACAAGATTACTCTAAAATAAAAGGAGCGGCAGTAGAGAGTAAAAAAAGTGGTCATTTGATAAAATGGCTAGAAGAAACATTGAAATCAACTTTTGTGTCCTTTAAATCAATGGACAATAGTTGTGAAAACCTAGAAAAGTGGAAGACAGAAAGCATGAAGCCCTAGAAAAAGTGCATTATCGGTCTTGGGTTTGCAGGGGGGGAGGACGTGGATAGTTCTTTGCAACAAAGTGTTTTTTTCGTCGTTTCATAGCTAGGTGGCGATGGTCTAATTTCACAACGGTTTTTTTAATGGCAAAATATTTGCTGTTTTTATAATGTGTTTGGTTTTGACTTCAGTGACACATTCTTCATTTTTCAAATTTTATTAGAAATATTTAAATGGCTAATTATAAATCTGACGTAGAGGCTATTGATGCAATGGCCCAATCATACAAAGACCTTAAATCGGAAATCGGAAAAATCATCGTCGGTCAGGAAGAAGTCGTGAAAGCGGTTATCATTTCTTTGTTCAGTAATGGGCATAGTCTTTTGGTCGGAGTGCCAGGGCTAGCCAAAACACTTTTGGTAAGTACGATTGCAGAGGTCTTGGATTTGGATTTCAAGCGTATCCAGTTTACGCCAGACTTAATGCCATCAGATATTACAGGCTCTGAAATCCTAGGGGAGAATAGACAATTCAAATTCAATGAAGGGCCGTTGTTTTCCAATATCGTCCTAGCAGACGAGATTAACCGTACGCCTCCCAAGACGCAGGCGGCATTGTTGGAAGCCATGCAGGAACGCTCCGTTACAGTGGCAGGCGTTAGGCACGTGCTCCCTAAGCCATTCTTCGTGTTGGCGACCCAAAACCCGATTGAGCAAGAAGGGACTTACCCTCTACCAGAGGCGCAGTTGGACCGTTTTATGTTCAATATTCAACTAGATTATCCGAGCTACGAAGAGGAAATACAGGTTGTGAAAAATACAACGGCTGCTAGAAAAGTCGATTTGACAAATGTCCTAACAGGGGAACAAATCTTATTCTTCCAGAACTTGATACGTAAGATTCCAATTGCAGACAATGTGTTGGAGTACGCAGTAAGTTTGGCATCTAAGACTCGGCCAGGCACCGAAAAAGCGACCGATAAAGTCAATAGTTATATCTCTTGGGGGGCAGGGCCCCGTGCTTCACAGTACCTCGTCCTTGGTGCAAAATGCCATGCAGCCATTAATGGGAAATATTCTCCAGATATTGAAGATGTGCAAGCTGTTGCTAAATATGTACTCCGCCACCGTATTGTACGAAATTATAAAGCAGAGGCAGATAGCATCAACGAGGATATGGTGATTGAATCCCTGTTTTAGTCTTACATTTTGAAATGGCTAAAGGTCGGTATTGGAACAACACATAGTAAACCATTTGCTGCCCCTTTTTTGATGTGTAATGTCTAAAACCCTCTATTGACTTGATTTAGAGGCTCATTTCTGTTTTTTTTATATCAAATGAACTTGAAAAAAGCGGTTTTATATTTCGCATTTGGATAAAATTTGCGACCTTTGCAGCCACTTTTGAACAGAATTTTAGAAGATATTTTAACTAAATTACGGTACAACGATGAGAAAGGCTGACTTGGTCAACGGAATTGCAGAAAAAACGGGAGTCGCTAAAGTAGATGTCCTTGTAACATTGGAAGCATTTTTTAAAGAAGTTAAAGACACTTTAGCAGAGGGGGAGAATGTGTATATAAGAGGCTTTGGTTCTTTTGTTACAAAAAAGCGCGCTAAAAAAATAGGAAGACATATCAAGAAAAATATTGCTATTGAGATTCCTGAGCACTACATTCCTGCTTTTAAGCCAGCTAAGATTTTTGTAGAGCAGGTGAAGGGTAACGTAACAGCGGATAAAATCAAGGACGAAGAATAATTGATTTTGATATGAACAAATTACAATATGGTGTATTAGCTTTCGGATTGATTCTCTTCACTGTTTTGTACTTTGGTTTTTCAAATGTGCCGCCACAGCAGGCTGAAATCAACGAAGCTAGGGTTATCAATCAGGAGGAAACGGATGTCAATGCTTTAAGGAGATTAGCAGATAAGGAATTGAGCGTAGATGATTTGGTGGAGGTGCACAATATAGAGCGGAAGCTACAAAAAGATGTGGCAGAAGAAGAAAAAATAGCTTTATTGAAATCCCTTTCGGGAAATTGGTACAAACTGAAGCGTTACGGCTTGGCGGGATTTTATGCTCAGCGTATAGCCGAAACAGAAAACACAGCGGATGCTTGGAGCATCGCAGGGACTTCTTACGCTTCTGGTGTAATCAGCACAAAAGATAAAGCAGAAAAATCTTATTGTTTTAATAGAGCAATCAAGGCTTTTGAAAATGCAAGTTCTTTAGAGCCGGATAATATCAACCATCAAGTGAATCTGGCTTTATGCTATGTAGAAAACCCTTTGGAAAACCAACCAATGAAAGGGATTTCGTTGCTTTTAGATTTGCTGGAAAAAAATCCTGATAGTGTTCCTGTACTTACGAACCTAGGACGACTAGCTATTCGGACAGGACAGTTTGATAAAGCAGTGGAGCGTTTGGCGAAAGCCAAATCACTCGAACCAAAAAATGCGAACGTAACCCTTCTGCTTTCTGAAGCATATAACGGCTTAGGGAAAAAAGAAGAGGCACTCGCTTATTTGGAAGAATATAAGCAGTTGAACGAAATAGCAGCTAAGTGAGTTTATTAGTTAGTGCTATTCAAAGAAATGTGCAGTTAGTTGAAGAATACAAGCTTATCGAATAGCCATTCATTTAATTGACTACATGATAGGATAGCCCGCTTCGGCAGGTATTCAAGAAATATATTTTATAAATTTTAAAACAGAAAAAGATGCCTTGTGGTAAAAAAAGAAAGCGTCATAAGATTGCGACGCACAAGCGTAAAAAAAGACTAAGAAAAAACAGACACAAGAAGAAGAAGTAATCTTTTTATCGTCTGAAAAATATAAGAAGGATATGTAGTCATGCACTGCATATCCCTCCGCTTATTTAATGAGCAGTAGTACCTATGCCAAGGTAAACGTCAGCGTTAGCTTGTTGTTCTAATCATATCCATTCCGTAGAATCTCCGAGCCTATCCCAATAAATTACTACTGTTTGAGATCTTGCTTTGTACAAGATTGGTATGTTAATGGGATAAATGTAAGAGAGACATTCCTGATTTTACTCTCACCAATCACCGAATCATTAAAGAATAACTACGGCTGTGGAAAAAGAACTCATTATCAATTCTACACCTACGGATGTTGAAATTGCCCTTCTAGAAAACCGAAGACTAGTCGAGATTCATCGACAAAAAACGAATACCAACTTTACGGTTGGGGATATTTTCCTAGGGAAAATCAAGAAGACAATGCCTGGCCTCAATGCGGCATTTGTAGATATAGGCTATAAAAAAGATGCTTTTCTTCATTATACGGATTTAGGCCCAACGCTCCGCTCTCTATTGAAATTTACCAATGGGGCTATCTCGGGGGGGCTCCCCAATCCCATGCTCGATAATTTTAAGTTTGAACCTGATATTATCAAGACGGGTAAAATCGACCAAGTGCTTTCGAAGCGGGACGCTATTTTAGTTCAAATTCTAAAAGAACCTATCTCGACGAAAGGACCTCGATTGAGTTGCGAAATAACCATTCCTGGGCGATTTTTGGTGATGACACCTTACTCCAATGTGGTCGCTGTGTCCAAGAAAATCGCTAATGCGGAAGAGCGGAAACGGCTCCAATTGCTAGTGGAATCTATTCGCCCGAAGAATTTTGGCCTGATAGTGCGTACGGCAGCAGAAGGAAAAAAAGTGGCGGATTTGCACGAGGAATTGATGCTGCTGATAAGTAAGTGGAAAAATGTCCATAAACAACTGCACAATTCTAAAGCGCCTCTGAAATTACTGAGCGAGCTAGATAAGACGTCTAGTATTTTACGTGATATTTTGAATGAAGATTTCAACAGAATCGTAGTCAACGACAAGGAGTTGTATCAAAATATTAAGGAGTTTTTAGGGAAAATTGCGCCAGACAAAGTCAAGATTGTCCAAATACATGGCAACAATCGCCCTGTATTTGACCAATATGGCGTGTCTAAACAAATTAAAGCTTCTTTTGGTAAGACGGCGACGATGGCGAGTGGTGCTTATCTAGTGATTGAACACACAGAGGCAATGCACGTCATCGATGTGAATAGTGGTCATAAAATGGGGGCGAAAAACTCTGATAACACTGCCCTAAATGTCAATTTGGAGTCCGCAGAAGAAATTGCTCGGCAATTGCGGTTAAGAGATATTGGCGGGATTATTATCGTGGATTTCATTGATATGCGGAACGCGGAGCACCGCCGAGAGTTGGTGCGGAAGATGAAGGAATTTATGAAAAAAGACCGTGCGCAGCACACGATTTTGCCTTTGAGTAAATTCGGTCTGATGCAAATCACAAGGCAACGTGTCCGACCAGAAGTGAAGATTGATACCACTGAAAAATGCCCCACCTGCAACGGAACAGGAAAAAGTAATGCTTCTATTTTAGTCTCTGACCAAGTAGAAAGAGACTTGGAGTTTATCTTGGAAACTCAACCGAAATCCAAGATCACCTTGGAGACGCACCCTTATCTGGAAGCTTTTTTCAAGAAAGGATTCCCTAGTAAGCGTATGGGATGGTTCAAGCAATATGGTAAGTGGATACGCATCAATTCCAATGTGGATTACGCACTCAACGAATATCGTTTCTATGATGGGAATGAGGATGAGATTCGTCTGACTTAGACGGGAAGATAGGAGGATAAGAAGATAAGAGGATGAGAAAATCCTCCTATCTTCTTTATACTCTGTTTTAACCAGCTAGCTCTTTGAAGTAGGCTACAAATTCTTCGATACTCATCGAACCTTTATCACCGTCTCCTTGCTTACGCACGGAAACTTTTCCTTCTTCTACTTCCTGCTCTCCAATGATGAGCATGATTGGGATTTTCTTCACTTCTGCATCACGGATTTTACGCCCGATTTTTTCGCTACGATTATCGATGATACCACGAATGTCGTATTCTTCCAATTTAGCTTTCACCTGTTCTGCATAATCTGCAAAACGCTCACTAATTGGTAGTAAAGCATATTGTTCTGGAGCGAGCCACAATGGGAATTTACCCGCACAATGCTCAATCAATACACCGATAAAACGCTCCATTGAGCCGAATGGCGCACGGTGAATCATTACGGGGCGGTGTGGTTTATTGTCCGAACCGATGTATTCCAACTCAAATCGTTCTGGTAAGTTATAGTCTACCTGAATGGTGCCCAGTTGCCAAGAGCGTCCTAGGGCATCCTTTACCATGAAGTCCAACTTAGGGCCATAGAAGGCCGCTTCTCCTAGCTCGGTAACCGTTTTCAATCCCACTTCCTCAGTCGCTTCGATAATCGCTCTTTCTGCCTTTTCCCAGTTCTCTTTAGAGCCGATGTATTTGTCAGGGGCCTCAGGGTCACGCAAAGAAATTTGAGCGGTGAAATCCTCAAAACCGAGTTTTTTAATGACTTG
Source organism: Saprospiraceae bacterium (assembly GCA_020630355.1). Taxonomy (GTDB): domain Bacteria; phylum Bacteroidota; class Bacteroidia; order Chitinophagales; family Saprospiraceae; genus JAHDBJ01. The sequence goes on along the minus strand of JAHDBO010000019.1, from coordinate 1,350 downwards.
CATCGTCAAATCAAGCACATTCAAAAACTCACCTTTAACTTGGTCAGGTGTGCAGAAAATATGGGCGTCATCTTGTGTGAAACCACGTACTCGTGTCAAGCCGTGGAGTTCTCCACTCTGTTCGTACCTATAAACCGTTCCAAACTCTGCAATGCGCAAAGGCAAATCACGGTAAGAATGTGGTTTGTGCCCGTATATCTCGCAGTGATGCGGGCAGTTCATCGGTTTCAACAAGTATTCCTCCCCTTCTCTTGGTGTCAATATAGGTTGGAAGCTGTCTTCGCCATATTTTGCATAGTGACCAGAAGTTTTGTATAAATCCACCTTGGCAACGTGGGGCGTGATCACTGGTTTGTAGCCACGCTTAAGTTGTTCTTTTTTTAAGAAATCTTCCAAACGAGTACGCAGTGCCGTTCCTTTTGGCAACCATATCGGAAAACCCGCTCCGACCTTTTCGGAGAACATGAAAATCTCTAGTTCGGCCCCCAGTTTTCTATGGTCTCGCTTTTTCGCCTCTTCTAGGAGTTCAAGATATTCTTTTAGTTCTTTTTGTTTTTGAAAACTCACCCCGTAGACCCGAGTCATCATATTGCGTTGCTCATCGCCACGCCAATAAGCTCCTGCTACGTTCATGAGTTTGACCGCTTTGATTTTTCCAGTATCGGGGATGTGAGGGCCACGGCAAAGATCCGTAAAAGCACCTTGTTCGTAGAAAGTAATCTGACCGTCTTCCAAGTCTTCTAATAACTCCAATTTATATTGGTCACCTTTTTCCTCGAAGTAAGCAATGGCATCTGCTTTAGAGATTTCCTTACGGACGAAAGGGTTTTTCTGGCGGGCCAGTTCTAGCATTTTCTGCTCGATTTTTGGCAATTCAGACAAGGAAAGTGTTTTTCCACCAAGATCTATATCGTAGTAAAATCCATTGTCAATAGCAGGACCTATTCCTAGTTTGACACCAGGGTATAATGCTTCTAGTGCTTCCGCCATTAAGTGTGCACTTGAGTGCCAGAAGGTCGATTTGCCTTCTTTGTCGTTCCAAGTTAGAAGAGAAATAGCGGCATCTTCGTTGATACTTCGAGAAGCGTCCCAGACTTCTCCGTTGACTTTTGCAGATAGTACGTTTCTCGCAAGTCCGCTACTGATGGACTCTGCGATTTGCATGGCAGTAACGCCTTGGTCATATTGGCGTACCGACCCATCTGGCAAAGTGATGTTAATTTGCATTTTTATAAAAATGTTAGTTAAAAAATCCCACTACCATACGAGAGTAGCGTTTGGAAAGTATTTCCATTTTGAATGAAAACACCATTTTTTCCATAAAAATTCAAAAGTAAGAAAAAGGCGTTG
>JAHDBO010000347.1 GCA_020630355.1 Saprospiraceae bacterium | reverse complement strand
AATTCTCTAGGACATACTCCGAGAGATAATTCACAAAGCCTACCTTATCGGCTTGTGCCTCGGCGATATTTGAGGACTTCGTCCAAGTCGTCTCCGTGTAAGGAAACCAATAAAATTCGAAGTTTCGATTTTGAGCATTGCGTTCCTCTAGGGTGTAGAGCACGTCTTCTAAAGACTCTTTCCTGTTCTGCAATTCTAGGCGATAAGCAGGCACACATTGCAGGGTTATTTCCGTAATCACCCCAAGCAGCCCCAAAGAAACTTGCGCCGCCTTAAACAAAGAAGGGTTTTCTGTTTTGGAACAAACAACCACTTCACCTTTCCCATTCACAAACTTCAAAGCGACAACTTGAGTGCTTATCGTCCCAAAGGATTTGCCTGTGCCGTGTGTACCCGTTGCGATTGTCCCTGCTATGGATTGGCTGTCAATATCTCCTAGGTTTTCCATTGCCATACCCTGTTCGTAGAGTAAATCCCCTAATAAAGATAACTTCGTACCGCCCTTAATTGTCGCTTGACACAGTTCCTTATCCACACTTATCAAGCCTTGGTATTCGTCTAGGCTTAAGAGGATTTTATCCGTTACCCAAAGCGGCATGAAGGAATGACCCGTACCAATCATTCGAATTTGCTGCTGGGACTCGGCAGCTCGGATGACCAATTGTTGGACTTCCGCCTCGCTCTTCGGACAAGCCACCTGCGCTGGCTGCCAATGCCAATATCTAGACCAGTTTTTCATGTTGAAGAAGAAATAAGAAGTGAACCATATAAGAATTATAAGCAGCATATAAGATACGTACTCTCTCTTATATGCCCCTTAAATGTCTTATATGGTTTTATTCATTCCCACCAAATCAGCCATTTTGTCATTAAATATTAAGAACAACTGCCTTTTTGGCATTTAATTTTTATTAAAAACTTCCTTTTTGTCTGATTTTTCGGAATGGTACGCCGATTGATGATGAGAAAGTGTCAAATATTTCCCGAAAGGGGTAAAACTTAAAATCATTAAATCAATAGAATATGCATCACACAAAATCATGTAACGACACCAAAACGAAAAGAAACCAACACCACTCTCCCTTCTTCAACTTCTTGGACGAAGTCGTAAAAGATGCTTTTTATGGCAATAGCGGCGTAGGGCTGACCAAATCCCCTAGGGCGAATGTCCTAGAAACAGATGATAGCTTCAGGATAGAATTAGCGACGCCAGGCTTGAGCAAGAAAGACTTCCACCTTAACGTAGAGAAGAACAAGCTAACCATCAAGGTAGAAAAAGAAACGACCAAGACGGATGGCGAAACTTATCGAAGAAAAGAGTTTGATTATCACAAATTCAGCAAGTCTTTTACCTTGTCTAATAAAATCGAGCAGACAGGTATCAAGGCAAGCTACAAAAATGGGGTATTGCTCGTGACGCTTCCCAAGAAAGAAGAGGCGAAAGAGCAGCCTGCTAGAACAATCGACATCTCCTAAGGGAGTTATCAGTTTGAGTAGTTTAAGAAGTTTCAGTAGTACTCAATGGGATTCCTAAAACTACAATTTTCAAAACCAAGGCAGTAATTATTTATAGTATTCAGTTTTAGTAGTTTAAGAAGTTTCAGTAGTATCCGATTGGATTATAAATCACCAATGTCACTACTAAAACTAATCACTACTAAAACTCTTAAAACTCAAAATTATGTATCCATCAAGAATCAATAGAAGACATTCATTAAGCAGAAGAAACGATTTCGATAAGCTATTCAATCAATTTTTCAATGGCGGTCTGAATGAATTTGTCGGGACAGATTTCGTCACGAACGTGCCAGCCGTCAATGTGCTAGAAGATGCGGACAACTTTAAGTTGCAGCTTGCAGCACCGGGCTTGAGCAAGGAAGATTTCCACATCAACTTGGAAAACGACCGCTTGACCATCGAAGCAAGCAAGGAAAATAGCACAGAAGAAACAGGCGAAACCTACAGACGTCGAGAATATAACTACGAGACCTTCAAGCGTAGCTTTAAGCTACCAGAAGGGGTGAAAACCTCCGACATCGGAGCGAACTACGACAATGGCGTCTTAACCGTAACGCTTCCAAAAAAAGAGGAAGCAAAAGAGGTTACTAAGACGATAGAAATTAGCTAGCAGGAGAACACCTGCACGAAAGATTAGGGTTTTTGAGTGTTCATTTTCAGGTCGGTGCGATTGGTTCGTGCCGGCCTGTTTTTAGATCCCCCCCCTTGTTAATGACTCGTTAACCGCTAGCATCTCAACACAGAAATGGCGTAATTTGTGTACTGTTAATAAAAACACAGAAAGCTTTGGCGGATAACAATATCAAAAGGCTGTTTATTTTCGGGGCATTAGTCATCATGTCCATCA
>JAHDBO010000346.1 GCA_020630355.1 Saprospiraceae bacterium | reverse complement strand
TCATAATAATAGCTTGTAATTGGAAATGATAAGCGAATATCCCATATTTGTAAAAAAATAAATCCTTAATGAGTGTAGTAGAAATGCGGGTTCCTACCATCGGGGAATCCATCACAGAAGTGACCCTCTCTCAATGGTTAGTTGAAGACGGCGCGTATATCAATAGAGATGAGCCTATCTGCGAGTTTGAATCGGATAAGGCAACCTTGGAGTTTCCAGCAGAAGCTTCTGGTAAAATCACCTTCGTGGCAAGCGAAGAGGATGATTTAGAAATCGGAGCCTTGGTAGCCACTATTGATACTAGCGTAGCAGCACCAACAGGAGGCAATGATGCACCTGCTGCTTCAGAACCTGCGCCTAAGGAGGAAGCACCGAAGCAAGAGGCTCCTGCGAAGGAAGATGCTTATGCTAAAGGACATCCTTCGCCTGCTGCGGCTAAAATTTTGCGTGAAAATGGAATTTCAACCGATGAGGTGAAAGGCACTGGTAAAGATGGTCGTATTACTCAAGAGGATGCGAACAAAGCTGTGGCTCAAGCAAAAGAAAAACCAGCTCCGAAGGAAGAAGCTCCAGTAGAATCGGCTCCTACCGCTTCTGCCTCAGCATCCTTTAGCCGAGGAACGGAAAGGAAGAAAATGAGTCGGATGCGCCGTACAATAGCGAAGCGCTTGGTTTCTGCTAAAAACAATACGGCGATGTTGACGACCTTTAATGAGGTGGATTTGACGGAAGTCATGAAATTGAGGAAAACGTATCAAGAGCGTTTTGTGGAAAAATATGGTATCAAGTTAGGCTTTATGTCCATTTTTGCGAAAGCATGTGCGAAAGCCCTGATGGATATGCCTGATGTCAATGCGCAAATTGATGGCGACCATATTATTTACCATGATTTTGTGGATATTTCGATTGCCATTTCTACACCAACAGGTTTGGTGGTGCCACCAGTGCACAATGTAGAATCGATGAATTTCCATGAAATTGAGTTAAAGATTAAAGAGTTGGCCGGCAAGGCACGTTCTGGAAAGTTGACTTTGGATGAAATGAAAGGCGGTACATTTGCCATTACCAATGGCGGTGTCTTCGGTTCTATGATGAGCACACCGATTTTGAACGAACCACAGTCTGCTATACTAGGGATGCACACCATCCAGCAGCGCCCGATGGCAATCAATGGGGAAGTGAAAATCCGCCCAATGATGTACTTGGCATTATCTTACGACCACCGTATTATTGATGGAAGTACTTCTGTAACTTTCTTGGTAAAAGTGAAAAAATATCTAGAAGATCCGACGACTTTGTTGTTGGGATTGTAGAAGAAAGCTTTTAAAAATAGAATGGCTGCTAGAAATTTTCCTAGCAGCCATTTTTTATTTTTTGAAAAATACAGGTTTTACGCTACACCAGCTTCTTGTCTGATTTTATTCAGGGCAGAACCTGCTCTCACCCATTCAATTTGTGCTTGGTTGTAAGTATGCGCTACTTCAAAAGAATCTGAAGTACCATCTGCGTGATTCAGGACTACGGTCAGGTTTTTGCCTGGTGCCATCGTATCGAAACCTTGTAGCTCAACCGTATCGTCTTGACGAATCAAGTCATAATCGGCAGGATTGACGAAAGTCAAACCGAACATTCCCTGTTTCTTCAAGTTCGTTTCGTGGATACGAGCGAATGATTTTACGATAACAGCTTTTACGCCTAGGTAGCGAGGCTCCATAGCAGCGTGTTCTCTAGAAGAACCTTCACCATAGTTTTCTTCTCCGAAAACCACGGTCGAAATACCCGCTTTTTGATACGCCCTAGCAGAATCAGGAACAGCCATGTATTTATCCTCGGCATAGTTCATGACATTATTCGCTTGGTCATTGTAAGCATTGATGGCTCCGATGAAACAGTTGTTGGAGATATTCTCCAGATGCCCACGGTATTTCAACCAAGGACCAGCCATAGAGATATGGTCGGTTGTACATTTGCCCTTGGCTTTTAGAAGCACTCTCATTCCTTTCAAGTCATTGCTTGTAATAGGCTTGAAAGGCGTCAACAATTGCAGACGATTAGAATCTTCCGCTACCTTTACTTCTATGCCACTACCGTCTTCAGCTGGTGCTTCATAGCCTGCATCCCCTACCTCGAATCCTTTAGGAGGCAATTCGTAACCTGTTGGAGGGACTAGTTTTACTTTTTTACCGTCTTTGGTCGTCAATGTATCTGTAATAGGATTGAAGCCTAGTTTTCCCGAAAGGGCAATAGCGGTCACCAACTCTGGAGACGCAACGAAAGCGTGTGTGTTTGGGTTTCCATCTGCACGCTTAGAGAAGTTACGGTTGAAAGAGTGAACGATGCTGTTTTTAGGGGCGTTCTTTGGGTC
>JAHDBO010000345.1 GCA_020630355.1 Saprospiraceae bacterium | reverse complement strand
GCCCAAAAACTAAACGTATGAGAATATATTTGGACAACGCTGCTACTACACCATTGCGCCAAGAAGTCTTGGAGGCGATGATGCCTTGGATGACCGAGCAATATGGCAACCCTTCTTCTATTCATGCAGAAGGACGGAAAGCAAGAACCGCTATCGAACAGGCACGTCGTACCATTGCGAATGCCTTGAACGCTTCTCTAGGAGAAATCTTCTTTACCTCTTGTGGGACGGAATCCAATAACTGGGCTTTGAAATGCGCTGTACGAGACTTAGGTGTAGAGCGGATTATTTCTACCCAAGCCGAACACCATTGTGTATTGCATACCTCGGAGGCTTTGAAGCGAGACAATGAGGTGGAGTTGGTTCATTTGACGCTGGACGATAGAGGGCATATTGACTTAGAAGAACTGGTCAAATATTTGAGCGGAAGCGATAAAAAAACATTGGTGACGCTCATGCACGCCAATAACGAAATCGGCACCATCTTAAATATTAAAGCCATCGGAGAAATCTGTGCTGAGCATGGGGCATTATTCCATACGGATACGGTACAGACCTTAGGTTATTACCCCATTGACGTACAGGAACTAAAAGTATCTTTCTTGTCTGGCTCGGGGCACAAGTTTCATGGTCCGAAAGGAGTTGGTTTTTTGTATATCAATGGAGATAATATCATCAAACCCTACATTGATGGTGGGGCACAAGAGCGGAATATGCGCGCCGGGACGGAAAATCTACATGGTATCGTCGGCTTGGCAAAAGCCTTAGAATTGGCTTGTGCGGAGCGAGAAGAAAAGCAAATTTATATTTCAGATTTGAAGCAGTACATGAAAACTGCTCTAGAGGAAAACTTTGAGGGTGTCCGCTTCAATGGAGATGTGGAGCAAGGACACTATAAAATATTGAGTGTTTCTTTCCCACCTACGCCCAAGACGGATTTGCTCGTGATGGGATTGGATATTGCAGGTATCAGTGCTTCAGGTGGCTCAGCTTGTAGCTCGGGTGCGGAGCACGATTCACATGTCATTGAGGCAATTGGCGGTGATGCGTCGAGAAAAACGATTCGTTTTTCTTTTTCTTATTTTAATACCAAAGAACAAATCGATATTGTTATAGATAAAATTAAAAATATCCTACCTTCAATTGTCAGAACGCCAGTCCACTAAAATCTAATGATACACATGAAATTCAAAAGCTATTTTTTCCTACTCCTATCCTTCTTTTTAGGATGGACTGCTTGCAAAAACACACCCGAACAAGTAGAAAAACCCAAACCTGTCATAACCGATGCTATTGCGAATCAGGATAGCGTACTAGACGAAACACCGAGAGGGACACAAGTACAGACAGAGGACAATCGATTGACGGTTGATTTTGATTTCCTTACTATTTCTTTTGATAACCTGATACTAAATAGCGATGCTACGGAATGGGCTAAAACAGACATTGACACACTTCATCTAACCCTGTCTCCAGGGCAATATGTCGAAGATGTTTTGATGAATATTGATAGTAAATTTTGGAAAGATATTACAGTAGAAGAACGGGTGGTCGCCAAGGTAATCCTCAACAATAGAGACCAAAACTATGAGGTCAATGATTGGAAAAGCTATCAATCCGCTTGGAATCCCGTGACTGTTTTAGAAGATGGAACTTTTAAGACATTGCCATTGCCAGAAGATGTCAATAAAAACTTCCCAAAATTTTCAGAAAAAGAATTGTATCGTCACCTCCAATCCAATGAAGAAGGGGCAAAATGGGCAGACTTAATCAAAAATCCCGAATACGGTAAAGGAGAAAAACACTGGGCAATTGGTATCAGCGAGATACACTTTAGGCTTAATGGCACAAAACCAGGAGGCGTAAAAGACCAGAGGTATATTTTCTTTAAAATCCCTATATAAACCACTTAAAAACATGAAAAAAATCGCCGTTTTTCCAGGTTCCTTTGACCCGATTACTGTGGGGCATGAAGAGTTGGTACGCCGAGCTGCTATTCTGTTTGATGAGGTGATAGTCGCTATTGGTATCAATTCCCAAAAAAAATACTTGTACACCCTAGAACAACGCATGCAGTGGCTGGAAGATGTATTTTCGGATACACCAAACATCCACGTAGATTCCTTTGAAGGCTTGACGGCTCATTATTGTACAAAAAAAGGGGCTCGTTTCTTGATTAGGGGCTTGAGGAATGCTTCTGATTTTGATTACGAAAAGACCATTTCCCAACTCAACGCTATCGTAGGAGACGGACTCGAAACCGTATTTTTAATCAGTGAACCTCAGTACTCGCACATCTCCTCTACCATTGTCCGAGAAATCATCAAAGGAGGCGGCGATGCGAGTCCGTTTTTGCCTGAAGGCTTAGAATTA
>JAHDBO010000344.1 GCA_020630355.1 Saprospiraceae bacterium | reverse complement strand
AATTAGTCTTATCAAAAAGTTAAAGGTCAGATTTCGTTGCTTGACCGTCGTCTTAGGTTTAGATTTTCTGCTGCGCAGAAAGTTGAGTTTTTGCTGCGCAAAAGCTTAGATTGCTGCTTCGCAACAGGTTTAGGTTTGGTTGGTGGAAGATTCTTCGGTTAAAAGGAAATCAAGCTTCGATTCCTCATTTCTTCGATTCTTCCTTTCCTCTCTTCTTCAAAAAATCCTGAATAATCTTTTGCTCGATATTCGTCGTAGAATAGCCCTCCACAAAAGGGAGACTCATCACCAGACCTCCTGCTTCGATGACTTCCTTTGAGCCAACAATTTGCTCTGGCGCCCAGTCGCCACCCTTGACTAGGATATTAGGCATAAGTTTTTGGATAAGTGCTAGGGGCGTATCTTGCTCGAAAGGTACGACTGCATCTACAAAAGCAAGGGATGCTAGAGTGTGTAAGCGGGTCAATTCATCGTTGATGGGGCGATGTTCCCCTTTGAGGCGCTTTACCGAGCTGGCGGAATTGATACCGATAATCAGACGCTGCCCTAAGGAGCGGGCTTCCGCCAAATAATGCAGATGCCCATAATGCAAAATGTCAAAACACCCATTGGTAAATACAATGACTTCTTCCTTTGATTTCCATTGTTCTGCTAGTCGGATAGCACCTTCCCAATCTTGTATTTTATCTTGAACAGCTTGAAAAACAGGGTTAAGCATCGGTTGTTTGGTTCGTTTTATTAATAATGGGCAACAACAATAAAGCAATGAAGCCAATCAGTAGATTACAGCCTATCTGAATAGAAAAGAAATTGATATTGGCAAAGGAGAAAGCGTCGAACTCATTGACACCATACAATAATAAAGAAGCGATTGCCAAAGCATGATAAGAGCCCAGACCACCAGGCGAAGGAATCACAATCCCCAAGCCTCCGAAAAGAAAAACGACTAGTGCTGCGGTCATTCCAAGGTGTTCGGTAGGAACAAAAGACTGCATGATAAGGTAGTTCATGCTATAATACATCAGCCAGATAAAAATGGAATGGGCTATAAAAGTCAATGGTGACGACAGTTTGCTTACAGATTTCAAGCCTTCCCAGAGTCCTTCTAGCAAGCCCATTATTTTTTTGTACAAAAAATTATTTTCAAAACGAGTCCTTATTTTATACAAAAATCCTAATCCCCCTAGTCCCAAAAGGGCAAAAACACCAAGGAGCATCAAAGTTGTACCCGTAAATTTCTGCCCTATATTTTCCGAAAGGAAAGACCAAATCTTTTCAAACTCCAATATCATCGCCAAACCGATGACCACAAAAAGCATAATAAAATCCATCGCTCGACCGATGACAATAGTGCCCATTACTTTCTCGACGGGTAGCTTCTCATAGCGAGATAAGGCACCTGCCCTAGCAAATTCCCCCGCCCTTGGCAAGCCCAGATTCACGAAATAACCTAGCATGACCGTAAAAAAGCGATTCAGAAAGCCTGTTTTGTACCCAAGCGGCTGCAACAACATCTCCCAGCGCATCGCACGGCTGACATTGCTCAGTAAATAGGCAAAAAGTGCCAGCAGGATAAACCCGACCTTTGCACTTTTGAAATCTCTGACAATTTTATCAATCAGATTACAATCTTCCGAAGGGATGCTTTCTTGCACGCAGTGCTCTTGATAACCTGCATCCAAGTTTTGGTAGAGTAGGTACATAATCACCGCTCCTACACTGAAGAACAATATGAATTTGAGTAGATTTTGAAGTCCGTTCTTCACATTTAGGGGAGTTTATTGCTAGGCAATAAGTTTAGTTTTTTTGGCTATCGCCAAAAGTTTAACAAGCATCAAAAAATCCAAAGGGCATCCCCTTCGGATTTTTTGACCAGTATTTGGGAATGGAAAGTCTCAATGATTAATTGGGCTTATATTCTATTATTGCCATCTGGAAAAACAGTGATAGGCTCAAAGGCTTTAGCCTCTTCAATAGTCATCATTCCGTAAGAAATAATAATCACAATATCACCAACTGCCACTCGGCGTGCTGCCGCTCCATTCAGACATATCACGCCCGAACCTCGTTCCCCTTTGATAACATAAGTTTCCAAACGAGCACCATTATTGTTGTTGACGATTTGGACACGCTCTCCTTCTAGGATATTGGCGGCATCCATCAAATCCTCATCGATAGTAATACTACCAACATAATTCAAATCCGCCTGTGTAACAGTGGCACGGTGGATTTTCGACTTGAAACGTTGAATCATCATCCTTTAAAAATAATTTGGTTGATATTAAGACGTTCGTCACATCATAGCGTAACGTCTTTTGGTCAAAAGCAGCGCAAAAATAGGAAAATCTTAACGAAGCGTTTTTGATTATTTTGAGC